>JAFAYP010000590.1 GCA_019240305.1 Solirubrobacterales bacterium | reverse complement strand
GGTGTCGCCGGGAGCTGAGTCGAACAGCCCGGCGATGATGTCGACCGCCTCGCCGAGCATCTCGTGGCGCACGCCGACCGCCGGCCAGCGCTGGCCTACCACGTGCTCGTTGAGGTTCTCGCCGGCGCCGAGCCCCAGGCGGAAGCGGTTGCCGGACAGGATCTGGACGGTGGCCGCCTTCTGGGCCACCACGGCCGGGTGATAGCGGAGGATCGGGCAGGTGACGTAGGTCATCAGTGGGATCCGCTCGGTGGCCTGAGCGGCGGCGCCCAGGATCGCCCAGGCGTAGCCGGAGTGGCCCTGCGAGGCCAGCCACGGCTGGTAGTGATCGCTGATCACCGAGAAGTCGAACCCTGCCTCCTCGGCTTTCTGGATGTCGCGCACCAGCTGGTCGGGCCGCGACTGCTCGCACATCATCGTGTAGCCGAAGGTGGTCATGGGCACGCGCCTACCCGGGCCCGACGGGAGCTAACGCCGCGGGGTCCCCGGAAGGCGTCAGTCGTCGAGCTTGTCGCGATGCGGCGGGTTGACCTGCGAGGCCTCGATGTCCTGATCCGGGTGCGGCTCGCTGGTGCTGGTGGCACCCGTCGGAGCGTGCGCCTCGTCGCCGAACGGCTGCCCGTCTGGACCGGTCGGATCGCGCGGATCCGGCCGCTTCTCGTACGGGTCAGGCCACTCGGTCGGGTCGGGATCCGTCGCCGGGTTGTTCAGGACGTGATGCGGGTCCGGCGGCTGGCCGGGTTCAGATGGCTCGTTGGGCATGATCAGTCACGAGGCTTGCCTCTGGAGAAGGCGCTCAAACCGGCGTCAGTGGATCGGGGCGTGAGCCGGGGTGGGGATATCGAGTTCGAACAGCCAGAAGTCCCGGGCGATCACCGGCACCGACACGTTGTAGACCGGGACCTTGCCGATCGCTCCCTCGAAGGTCCCGGCGTGGGCATGTCCGTGGAGCACCAGATCGGGTTCGTGCTCGGCGATCGGCGGGGCGAGCCGGTCGGTGCCGAGATAGCCCCAGATGCCGGTGGGTTCCCCCACGATCGTCTGCTCGGTGGGGGCATAGTGCAGGAGCACGATTCGCGCCGGGCACAGGGCGATCTCGCGCAGTCCCTGGTCGAGCGCCTGCACGTCGAGCGTGGTCTCGTGGTAGATCCGGCGCAGCAGCGGCTCGCCGAAGTCGGGCAGGTGGGAACCGGGAAACCCGCCCACGAAGCCCTTGAGCCCGACGATCCCGACATCGAGCCCGCCCGCCTCGCACACCTGCCAGCTGCGGTCGAGCACGTGGATGCCGGCGCCCTCGAGCACCGCGACCAGTTCGTCGCGGCGATTGACGTGCCAGTCGTGGTTGCCGAGCACCGCGAACACGGGTATGTCCAGCGCGGCGCAGGCATCGGCGAGCACGGCGCCCTGCTCGGGCTCTCCGTGCGTGGTCAGATCGCCGGCGAGCAGGACCAGGTCCGCGACGCCGTTCAGCGCAGCAACCGAGCGGCGGATCTCGTCCCGGTGTGCCTCGGAGCAGTGCATGTCGCCGGCGGCGGCGATCCGCAGGCAGTGCGTGCCCGAACCATTGGGATGCTCGTGCATTTGGGCGTCAATTACCCGGTCACGGGTATTTCCATAGGGCGTGCGCCACCGAGACGCCTTCAACGCGCTGATCGAGACCATGAAGGTTGCCGTCGCCGTGCTGCGCGAGGCCGACATCCAGTTCATGCTCGGCGGCAGTATGGCGGCGTGGGCGCGGGGCGGTCCCGAGCCCGACAACGACCTCGACCTGATGGTCAAGCCCGACCAAGCCGAAGCCGCCCTCGAAGCCCTGGCGGCCGCCGGGATGCGGGCCGAGCGGCCGCCCGAGGAGTGGCTGTACAAGGCCTGGCACAGCGAGGTGATGATCGACCTCATCTTCGGCCCGTCGGGCATCGAGCTGACCGACGAGGTTTTCGCACGGGCCGAGACGATCCCGGTGATGGCCATCGCCACGCCGGTGATGGCGCTCGAGGACGCGCTGGTGACCATGCTTTACGCCCTCGACGAGCACGCGCTCGACTACTCGCGCCTGCTGGCCATCACCCGCGCTCTGCGCGAGCAGATCGACTGGCCCAGCCTCAGCCGTCGCGCGGAGGGATCGCCGTTCGCCAAGGCGTTCATCACGATGGTCACCGAGCTCGGGATCGCGCCGGCGCCGCGGGGACAGGTCCGATCGCGCGAAGGCGACGCCCACCCCCGGGTCCGCGTGGTCTGAAGGCGCCGAGTGAACGGCGGCGGGCGTGGGTATAGCGAGGAGCGATGAAGCTCCTCGTTCTCACCAGCGAGCCGATCACCGCCCAGCAGCTGCGTAGCGCGCTGGGCGCGGACGGCGACCCGGCCGATGCCGAGGTCATGGTCGTCGTCCCCGCGCTGGCCGACAGCGCGTTCAAATTCTGGATGTCCGACGCCGACGATGCGATCGCGCGCGCCGAGGAGGTGCGGCGGGCCAGCGTGGACCAGCTGGGCGAAGCCGGCGTGCCGGCCACCGGCGACACCGGCGAGTCCGACCCGTACACGGCGATCGAGGATGCGCTGAAGACGTTCGACGCCGACCGGATCGTGCTGTTCACCCACGGCGGCGACACTCAGCGATATCGCGAGGACCTCGACGAGTCAGAGATCGCCGAGCGCTTCGGCCGCCCGGTCGATCACGCCTCCGTGTAAGGCCGCTCGCCGAGGCGGCGCAGCAGGAGCCTGGCATTGGCCGGCGCATAGCTGTTCCAGTCGTTGTTGTAGTAGACGTAGACCTCCTCGCGCCCGCGCCAGCCCGCGATCCGCTCGGCCCACTCCGCGATCTCGGTCGCCGAGTAGTTGCCCTGGCGCCCGCGAGCGCCGTAGTGAAAGCGCACGAAGCGCCAGTCGGCGGTCGCCTCGTAGGACTGAAACGGACGCGAGGGATGGTCACCGATGGTCAGGGCCACGCCGCCGGCCCGCAGCGCGTCGAGCACCGGTGGCACGAACCAGCTCGCGTGGCGGAACTCGATCGTGTGCCGGCCGGCCGGCAGCAGCTCGAGCCAGCCCGCCAGCCGGGCATCGTCGCGGTGGAAGTTCTCGGGCAGCTGCCACAGGACGGGCCCGAGCCGACCGGCCTCGATCATCGGCTCGAGCGGCTCGTAGAAGCGCGCGATGCCATCCCGGATATCGAGCAGGCGCTTGATGTGCGTCAGGTAGCGGCTGGCCTTGACCGCGAACAGGAACTCCGGCGGGCTGTGCTCGATCCAGCCGGCCACCGCTTCGCGGCGGGCCAGCCGGTAGAAAGTGGAATTGACCTCGACCGTGTCGAACACCTCCGCGTAGCGCTCGAGCCAGCGCCGCTTGGCGAGCCTGTCCGGGTAGAGCCGACCCCGCCACGAGTCGTACATCCAGCCCGAGCAGCCGATGCGTACGCACTTCATCTGCTGGGTAGGCGCGGTGGTGGATGTCGACGGTCGACCTTCCCCCCGCCCCGGTTCCGGCGCGCCCCAGTTTCAAGAGCCTGCACGAGGCCGTCCACGACTGCCGTGCCTGTGACCTGTGGGAGGGAGCCACCCAGCCGGTCATGGGCGAGGGCGCCCGCCAGGCCCACCTGATGCTCGTCGGCGAGCAGCCCGGCGACCGCGAGGACCTCGAGGGCCACCCGTTCGTCGGCCCGGCCGGCCGGATCCTCGACCAGGGGCTCGAGCGGGCAGGGATCGCCCGGGACGACGTCTACATCACCAACGCGGTCAAGCACTTCCGCTACAAGCTCCGCGGCAAGCGCCGCATCCACCAGAAGCCCGACCGCTGGCAGGTGGCCGCCTGCTTCCCGTGGCTCCAGGCCGAGCTGGCCGTGGTCAGGCCCGCCGCCCTGGTGTGCCTGGGCGCCACCGCCGGACAACAGCTGCTCGGGTCCCACATCCGGATCGGCCGCGACCGCGGCCGGCCGATCGAGTCCGATCTGGCCGAGCTCGTCACCGTGACCACGCATCCCTCGGCGATCCTGCGGGCAGACGACGAAGATCGTGAGCAGGCCATGGAACAGTTCGTCGACGATCTGAGCGAAGTCGCCAAGTGGCTGAGCGCGAGGTAGTCGCGATCACCGGCGCCTCCGGCGGGGTCGGGCGCGCGATCGCCCGCGAGTTCGCCAAGCGCGGGGCCGCCGTCGGCCTGATCGCTCGCGGCCAAGCCGGGCTCGATGCAGCCGCCCGGGAGGTCTCCGAGCTCGGGGGAACCCCGTACGCCCACCCCGCCGACGTGGCCGAGTTCGACCAGCTGCAGGCCGCGGCGAGCGCGATCGAGGAGCGACTCGGACCGATCGACATCTGGATCAACAACGCGATGACCACCGTGTTCGCGTTCTTCGATGACGTGGAGCCCAGGGAGTACGAACGGGCCACGCGGGTCACCTATCTCGGTGCGGTGTGGGGCACGAAGGTGGCTCTCGAGCGCATGCTCCCGCGCGACCGCGGGACGATCGTGCAGGTCGGCTCGGCCCTGGCCTATCGCGGCATCCCCCTCCAGGCGCCCTACTGCGGCGCCAAGCACGCGATGAAGGGCATGTTCGAGTCGGTGCGCTGCGAGCTGCGCAACCGCGGAAGCTCGGTGCACATGACGATGGTCCAGCTGCCCGGGATGAACACGCCCCAGTTCGACCACTGCGAGAGCAAGATGCCGCGCCACCCGATGCCGGTGCCGCCGATCTTCCAGCCCGAGGTGGCGGCCAGGGCGGTGTATTGGGCCGCCCATAACCGCCGGCGCGAGCTGTACGTCGGCTTCCCCACGGTCTACACGATCATCGGCAACAAGCTGGCGCCGTGGCTGGCCGAGCGCTACCTGGCGAAAACCGCGGTGGACGGCCAGCAGACCAAGGAGCCGTTCGACGGCACCGCGGCGGCCAACCTGTTCGCGCCGGTCGACGAGGACCACGACGAGGGCGCCCACGGCGGGTTCGACGACCAGGCTCACCAGCGCAGCCCGCAGGCCTGGCTCAGCCGGCATCGACTCGCGTCGGGGTTGGCGGCCGCGAGTCTGGCTGTGGGTGCGGCCGGCGGCGCGTGGCTGGCGAGCCGGTCCGCTTGAGGGCCAGCCGCTCGGCCAGCCTCGAGGCGAGCGCCATGATCGTCAGGGCCGGGTTGGCCGAGCCCTGCGTCGGCATCACGCTGCCGTCGGCGATGAACAGGTTGGGCACCTCCCAGGCGCGGTGGTCGGCGTCGACCACGCTGTCCTCGGGGTCGGAGCCCATCCGGCAACCGCCCACGAGGTGGGCATAGCGGTCGGTCACCAGTAGGTCCTGCGCGCTGGCGGCCTGGAAGATGTCGTGCAGGGTCTGCTTGGCGAACGCGATGTTCTTGCGATCGTTCTCGCATTGGGAGTAGTCCATCCGGGCGACCGGGATCCCGTTCTGGTCGGTCACGTCGCCGGCCACCGTGACGCGGTTCTCGGCGAGCGGCAGCAGCTCGCACAGGACGCCCAGCGTGTACCAGTGGTTGTAGTCGCGCATGTACTCGCGCAATGCCGGGCCCCAGTGCCCGTGGCCGAGCACGTGCTGTGCGTGCTCGATCGGGAGCGGTCCGACCGTCTGGATCGCGAACCCGCGCGCGAAGCCGCGCCGCTCGTCGGTCTCGTAGAACTGCTCGGA
>JAFAYP010000494.1 GCA_019240305.1 Solirubrobacterales bacterium | reverse complement strand
CCCGGCGCGCCGTCCGACGACGACTCGCCGCTCGGCGCGCCTCCCTCGCTCTCGTCCTCGTCATCGGGCGGCTCCGGGGCACCGGGCACGCTCGGATCCGCGCGCTTGCGCTGCCACTCCTGAGAGACCTCCTCGGTCTCATGCTGGAGCTCGTCGCTGCGACGCTCGAGCTCATCGGCCTCGTCCTCGAGGTGGTCGGCCAGCTTGTCTGGGTCGGTTTCGCCCATGGACCCGACATACCCATGAGGGCCGCTGCACACACGTGATCGATTCGCGCCACGACCGGCGGGTATACGCGGACGCATGGATGAACGACGCGAACGCGAACAGACTGAAGAGCCGCCCGAGAACCAGCCCGAGGAGCCCGGAGCCGAGGGCGGGGCAGGTAGCCCGGCGGCCGACCAGCTTCCCGGCGCGCCGTCCGACGACGACTCGCCGCTCGGCGACACCGATCAGCACTCGGACGCCTGAGGGTCCGCAGAGGGCCGGCCAGATCAGCGCCGGGCCCGGACCGACAGGCCCTCGGCGCTCGAGCGCCGGAGCTGCTCGACCGGGGCACGGCTGTCGCCCCGCTCGAGCGGCTTGACCCACAGCTCGTCGGTCAGGATCGTGGCGGTGGCGATCAGCGGGACCGCGATCAGCAGACCGATGAAGCCGAACAGCTGGTCGACGGCCACCACGCCGATGGCGACCACCGCCGGGTGGAGCTTCACGGTCCGGGCCACCACGAGCGGCTGGATGAAGTTGCTCTCGACCTGGTGGGCGAGGATGTAGATGATCCCGACCAGGATCGCCTTGTCGGTGGAGACCGTGAGGGCGAACAGGATCGGCGGGATCGAGCTGGCCAGCGCCCCGAAATACGGCACGATCATCGCGACCGCGGTGAACACCGCGAAAAACGCGGCGAAGCGGAGGCCGACCAGCTGCAGACCGCCGTACGTCAGCCCGCCGAGGACGACCATGCCGACGAACAGGCCGCGCAGCCAAGCCAGGTAGGCGGTCCGCAGGCGCATCAGGATGTGCTGGACGTGGGGCCGGCGGGGGATCGGGAAGATGCGCATGAACCCGTTGATCAGCGGCTCCGGGTGGATGGCGCTGTAGAGCGAGGTGAGCAGCACCACGATGATGGCCGCCACGGCCGCGGCCACGCTGGCCCCGATCGACGCGACCGGACCGAGCAGCTTGGACGGGTTGTGGGTGTAGCTCGTGACGAAGTGCTGTATCTGGCTGGTGATGTGAGCCGGCGAGGAACCGGTCAGTCGCCCTAGGCGGCGGGTGAGCGAGTCACCGATGCTCGGCAGCTCCTGGGCGAAGTGATTGACCTCGCTGGTGAACACCGGCACGATCAGCGCCACGAGCCCGCCGATCGCGCCCAGGCCGATCAGCAGTCCCAGCGAGGCGCCGATCGCCCGCGGGACGTGCCAGCGCCCCAGCAGGTCGGCGAAGGCCGACAGCGGGGCCGCGACGATCACCACGATCAGCACGCCGAGAATCAGGCTGATCAGTGCTTGAAAGATGACCGCGGCGACCACGAGCCCAAAGGCCAGCAGCACGGCCTTGTAGATGACGCCCGCGGTGATCCTGGAATCCGACATGTCCTTAGGGCGAAGGCTGCCCTGGATTGGGGCTGCGCACGCCTCCCGAGGCGCTCATGGCAGCGCTTTGGCCAGGGGGCGCGCCAGATCGCCCCGCCGGGCGACCACCACCGACTGCAGTTCGAGCCAGCCCGCGACCAGACGGAGCTCCTCGGACAGCTCGCGGGCCACCAGATCGTGGTCGACGCCAGGCTCGGCGAAGGCGCCCTGGACGAGCAGCGCGCCGCGCGCGCGATCGGACTTCAGATCGACGCGGGCCACCAGCGCCTCGCCGAGCAGGAACGGCAGGACGTAGTAGCCGTAGATCCGCTTGGGCGCCGGAGTGTAGATCTCGATCCGGTAGCGGAAGCCGAACAGCCGCTCGGTCCGCGGGCGAAACCAGATCAGCGAGTCGAAGGGTGAGAGCAGCGCGCGAGCCGCGATCCGGCGCGGGCGCCGGGCGTCCGGCCACAGATAGGCCGGCGAGGCCCAGCCCTCGACCTCGACTCCGATCAGCTCCCCGGCGTCGAGGAGTTCCTCGACCCGCGCCTTGGAGTCGCGCCGGGGCAGGCGGAAGTAATCGCCGAGGTCGGGCTCGGTGGCCACGCCCAGCGCCCGCGCGGCAATGCGCGTCAGCTCGCGCTGGGCGTCCTCCCGGCTGGGCGTCGGCCGCTCACGGATCTCGGGCGGGATCACGCGCTCGGCGGTGTCGTAGAGCCGCTCGAAGTTGACCCGGCGGGACGCGGCCACCTGCCCGGTGTAGAACAGGTGCTCGAGCGCCCGCTTTCCCTCGTGCCAGTTCCACATGTGCCCCGGCCGGAGCGGCCCGCGGACGGCGCCGGTGTCACGTGCCCGGATCGGTCCCTGCTCGGCGACCAGGGCAAGCGTCTCGGCCACCAGCTCAGGCCGCTCGTGCGCCACGCGTGAGATCGACCCCCAGGCTTCGCTGTCCACGTCGGCCATGCGCCAGCGCAGCAGGGGATGGAGCTGAAGCGGCAGCAGCGACGCCTCATGGGCCCAGTACTCGAGCAGCCGCCGGTCGATTCGCCCGGTTCCATGGCCGGCGATGCGATCCAGCCGCGTGCGGTCATACGGGCCCAGGCGCGAGAACACCGGCATGTAGTGCGCGCGCACGAACACGTTTACCGAGTCGAGCTGGAGCAGCCCGAGGCCCTCCACGAGCTGAGCGATCCGGTTCAGGCTCGGCGGCCGACTGGGACGGCGCCCGAAGC
Organism: Solirubrobacterales bacterium; assembly: GCA_019240305.1. GTDB lineage: Bacteria > Actinomycetota > Thermoleophilia > Solirubrobacterales > Solirubrobacteraceae > Palsa-465. The sequence goes on along the minus strand of JAFAYP010000494.1, from coordinate 367 downwards.
CCTGGGCGGCGAGCGCGATCCGTCTCGCGCCGGCGAGACTGAGTCGGGACGGGAGTCGGGTGCGGACGGGGCTCATCGAGAGCCTGGGAGCGTAGGCAGGCGACCGGCGGCGGCGTGAGAGCCTGTGTGCGTGCCCCGCGCTCGCGTCGCCCCAATCACCATCGCCCGCCGCGGCGAGCTGGTGGCCGAGCGCGACCCGCGACGTCCGTCGGGTCGCCTTCTGCGCCAGGGCGACATGGACGCCTCCTACATCGATCTGGCGGACCCCAAGCATCTGGAGTTCGACTACATGCGCTGGATGCGGATCATCGTGCTCGCGGCCCGAGCCAGGCGCGTGCTCCACGTGGGCGGCGGAGCCTGCGCGCTG
>JAFAYP010000272.1 GCA_019240305.1 Solirubrobacterales bacterium | reverse complement strand
AAGGTCGTGGTGGCCACCGCCCAGCACGAGGTGGAGCCGCTGCGCCGCCTGGCCGAACGCGCCAGCGCCAACGGGGTCCCCGGGCTCAGATGGCTCGAGGCGCACGAGCTGACCGAGATCGAGCCCAACGTACAGGGGACAGCCGGGCTGCACTCGCCCGAGACCGCGATCGCCGACTTCGCCGCGGTGGCCCGAGCCTTCGCCGCCGAGATCACCGCCGCCGGCGGGGAGATCCGCACCGGCGCGGCAGTGGCGCGGATCCACCCCGACGCCACCGTCGAGCTGGCCGACGGGTCGCGCCTCCAGGCAGACCGCGCGATCGTGTGCGCCGGGCTTCAGGCCGACCGGCTGGCCATCGCCTCGGGCGAGCCGGCCGAGCCGCGCATCGTCCCCTTCCGCGGCGAGTACTGGCAGCTTCGCCCCGACCGAACCGAGCTGGTCCGCGGCCTGATCTACCCGGTGCCCGACCCGGCCCTGCCGTTCCTCGGCGTTCATCTGACCCGCAAGATCGATGGGACGGTCGTCCTCGGACCCAACGCGATCCTGTCCACCGCGCGCGATGCCTACGAGCGCCGGCGCTTCGACCCGCGTGATGTGTATGACGCGCTCAGCTGGCCGGGAACCCGGCGGATGCTGCGCCGGCACTGGCGCGCCGGCGTCGGCGAGCTTGCCCGCTCGGCGTCCAAGCGCCGGTTCGTAAGCGAGGTGGCGCGCTACGTTCCGGCCATTGGCCCCGGCGATGTCGTGCGAGCGCCGGCCGGCGTCCGAGCCCAGGCGATCGACCGCGACGGCTCGCTGGTCGACGACTTCCGCATCGGGGGCAGTGGCCGGGTGGCCTGGATCCGCAACGCCCCCTCCCCCGCGGCCACCTCGTGCATGGCGATCGCCGAGGAGCTCCTCGAGCGCGCCGCCTGAGCCACCCGTAGTTCCCCGCATCGAACCTCGGAGGACTACGGGCTAAGGCTTTCGGAGAACTACGTCGATACATGGGCATGCTGTCCGATCGCGAGGCGCTGTCGAGGGCAAGCCACGAGCTGCGCACCCCGCTCAACGCGATCCTCGGCTTCGGCCAGCTGCTCGCGCTCGACCCGCTGAGTGATGGCCAGCGCCACAGCGTGGAGCAGATCATCGCCGGCGGGCGCCACCTGCTCTCGCTCGTCGAGGATCTGCTCGACCTATCGAGCGTGGGAGAGCTCTCGATCGGCCCGGTCATGGTCGCCGAGGAGATCGCGCACGCTGTCGCGCTGTCCCGGCCACTCGCCGCCGAGCGCTCCCTCGCCGTCGATGTCGAGGTCCTCGAACCGACGCTCACCGCGCACGTCGATGCCCGTCGACTCCAGCAGATCCTCCTCAACCTGATCTCGAACGCCATCAAGTACAACCGCCCGGGGGGCAGCCTTACGGTGCACGCCCGGCCGGACGGAGATGACCGCGTCAGCATCGAGGTGCGCGACACCGGCCGGGGGTTGACCGAGGCCGAGCTCGCACGACTGTTCGTGCCGTTCGAGCGGCTCGACGCAGCCCGGCGGGGCATCGAGGGCAACGGGCTTGGCCTCGCGCTCTCGCGGGCGCTGGCCGAGGCGATGGACGGCACGATCGAGGTCGCCTCGACCCCGGATGAGGGCTCGGTCTTCACGCTGCGACTGCCCGCGAGCAGCCAGCCCGGCACCCCGCCACGCGGCACCGAACGGCAGCTGGCCGGCGTCGCGTAGCCCCGGTCCCAAGGACGGTAGTCTGCCGCCGTGGGCTGGAAGCGCACGACGGCGGCGCTCCTCGGGTGCCTGATAGTGGCCGGCTGCGGAGGCGGGCATCGAACGCGCGCGTCCGCGAGCCGCCAGCGGCCGGTCGACGGCACGCCGGTATCCACCGGCGCCGGCGCCTACCGCTGGCTCGTGCAGACGCAGGGCGCGCAGCCGACGGTGGCGGCCGTCAACCGCCTGCCCGGCACCACGGCTTGGCGGCTTCCGGGCCCGGCGGCCGACGTCGGCGGTCTGGCCTACGGTGACGTCAGCGGCTACGTGTCGCGTGAGGCCATGCGCGTCGGTCAGACCGAGCGGATCTACGTGAGCGCACCCGGCTCGGGTCACGTCCGGATCACGATCTTCCGGATGGGGTGGTATCACGGCCGCGGCGGCCAGGAGGTGCTCGCGTCGCAGCCCCTGCGCGTCGTCGGCCAGCCGCCCTGCACGCATCGCTTCACCACCGGCCTGACCGAGTGCCGGTGGCACCCCACGCTGAGCTTCCCCGTCCCCTCCGCGCTGCCCTCCGGCGTCTACATCGCCAAGCTGGCGGCGCGCACCGGTCAAGCCGACTGCCTGTTCGTGGTGCTCGGCGTCCGCCCGGAGCCGCTGCTGGCCCAGCTCCCCACGGCCACCTACGAGGCCTACAACGCGTGGGGCGGGGACAGCCTGTATCCGGGCGGGACCGATCGGGTCTCGGTCACCGGGACCACCCAGGGGGTGGAGGTGTCCTACGAGCGCCCGTACGACAGCAACACCGGCGCGGGCCAGTTCTTCGCACGCGACGTTGCCATGGTCCGGTTCCTCGAGCGTTACGGCTACCCGGTGTCGTACACGACCGACGAGTCGGTCGATCAGGACCCCGCTCAGCTCACCGGCCACCGGGCCCTGATCGATTTCGGCCACTCGGAGTACTGGTCAGAGCGCCAGGCGCTCGGCTTCGCCCACGCCCGCGACTCGCGAACCAGCCTGCTGTTCTTCGGCTCGGACACGATGGCCTGGCGGATCCGCTACGCCCGCGCCTCGCGGGCCGCCAGCAGCCCCGGCGCACCCGACCGCACGATCATCGCCTACAAGGAATTTGGAAGGCTCGATCCCAACCAGCTGAATCCGACCGGCACCTTCCCCAACCGCGGCGCCACGCTGACCGGATCGGCCTACCTCGGCTGCATCACCCCGCGCGTGTCGGAGCCCGGCGCCCCCACCTACCGCTACTACGCCTGGATTCCCCAACCCGGCCTGCGTCCCGCGTGGCTGTTTGCCCACACCGCGATGACCGCCTCGACGGTGATCCCGGGCATCGTCGGCTACGAGCTCGACACCCGCACCTCGCTCAGCCCGCCGGGCACCGAGGTCCTGGGAAGCGGCAGCGCCCCGTGCATGCGCAGCGAGCCGGGTGAGCCCGCCCCGCCCCCCGGAGACAACGTGGCCCAGACCACCCTGTACACCGCTCCCTCGGGCGCGCTCGTGTTCAACACCGGCACGCTCGGCTGGGAGCTCGGGCTCGAACCGGTTCCGAGCGCGTCGCCCGACGCCCCGGGCGCCCCCAATCCCTACGTGGTCGCGATGACCCGCAACCTCCTGGCCCACGTCCTCTGAACGCCAGCCGGCGTTCTCAGTGACCCGGCAGGTGGAAGATGTCGAGCGTGCCGCTCGTGGCGTGGTCGTTGGCATTCCCAACGGGCAGGATGACCCGCCCGCCGACCACGATCGGGCTGTTCCAATGGCCGCTGCCCGCGGGTAGCGAGACCACCCGGTGTCCGCTGGCCGGCAGGTAGACGTCGAGCGCGCCGCTCGGGTCATACACGTAGAGCAGCCCGCCGGCGATCACCGGGCTGGTGCCGCCGCTTCCCGACCTCCAGGCCACGTCCAAGCGCGGATGCGTCGCACCGCCGGTGACCGTGTAGGCGTACGTGCCCGCGCCGTCCCCCACGAACACATAGATGCGCCCGCGGTGCGACCACACCGCCGGCGCGGTGAACACCTCAGCGGACCCCGGGCTCGGGACCTGATCGACCTGCCCGCCCAGGCGTCCGCTCGGACCGCCGGTCGTCCCGTCGAGCCGATCGAGGTCGAGCAGGTCGAGCACGCCCGCCTTGCCGCCCTGAACGGCCAGCCGCCGACCGTGGTAGACGGGCAGGATCGCCGGCGAGGTACTGCCCAGGTCGGTGTCGCTCGAGTTCAGCTGGGCCTGATCGGTGGGTGTCCAGTTGTGCAGAAGCTGCCGTCCGTCGGGGCTCAGCTCGAGCACGCTGTCGCCCCAGTCGGTCGATCCGTTGAACGGCCCGTTGCCCGTGGCGATCAGGATCCGGCCGCTGCCGGGCTCGATCGCGGCCGCGTTGCGTCCCCAGATCGCGGCATCACTGGCCGGGCACGAGCGGGGCGGGTCGATCAGCCCGTGGCGGTCGGAGCACAGAGCGTTCCACACCGCGGTGATCGCGCCCGATGATCGGTCGATCATCACCACGTGTCCCTGGTAGGGCGGAGCGTCCCCTACGTAGCCGTCGGTGCTCACGACCACGGAGCTCCCGGTGATATTGAGGGGCGTCGCGATCTTCTCGTGGGTCGGGTCGAACGTGACGCTGACCGGCCAGCCTCCTGAGCGGACCTCGCGGCCGCTGCCCACGGCCAGCTTGTGGATCCGGCCGTCGGGCGAGGCGGCGTAGACGAAGTGCCGGTCCGGGTCGGCCACCGGCGTGGCCGTGGTGATCTGCGCGCTGCCCTGGTAGGAGCGTATGTCGCTTGGGGTGAACTCCCACAGGATGCGCCCGGTGATCAGGTCGAGGGCCAGTGTCCGCCCGTACGTCGTGGTCATCACCACGACGTCGTGCGAGCGGCCGTGCACCGCGACCCCGTGCAGCTCGATCGCCGAGGAGTCCACGGTCCCCGGGAGACGCACCCTGCGCAGGCGCAGCGCGCCGACGTTGTGCGCCCCGAGCCCGGTGGGATCCGGATCGACCCCGCTGCGCTGCGCGTCGAAGTCGAAGCGGGTCCAATCGCCCGCGGGGGGAATCGTGGTCCGCGCGAGGGTCGCCTGGCTCGGAACCGCGGCCGGGTCGACGCTCGCGGTGCGGGCGCCGCATCCGGCCAGCAGCGCCGCGAGCACGCCGAGTGCTAGCAGCGTCCGCCTCACGGCACCCTCACCCCCGCCAGGGAGGGAGCCCCGAGCGCACCCGAGCTCGGCGCCAACAGGCCGTCCGCGGCGCTTCCAGCCGACTGCACGACCTGGGTGGTCGCCGGAGCGACCGGGCCCGGAAGCTGTGCGGTTACCGGGGTAACCGCACCCACGATCCGGTCGACCGGCGTCGGCTGTGGCTTGGGCGATGGGCTCGGCGGCGGGGCTGACCGGGACGGCGTCGGCGAAGCTGGCGAGGGCGAGGCGGGCGCCGAGCGAACCGGCGCCACGGGGCGGCCACCGAGGATCGGGGCGGCGCTCGCCACCGGCACGATCGCGCCGCCGCCCCGGCTTACGGCACCCGGGGGCACCGGAGCCCCCGCGCGCGGGCCGGTGCCACTCCCACCTGTGCCGACGTCAGGAGAACCCGGACCGCCGACCGGCCCGACCGCGACGGCCGGAATGACCGGCAAGGCGGGCGCCGCGCCACCGGCGTGGCCGCCCCCGAAGCTGCCGCCGGTTACCCCCGGGGTGGGCGGCCCCGCAAAGATCTGCCCGAGCACGCCGACTCCGCTGAAGCTTCCGCCCACGGCCAGCACTACCAGGGCGCCCAGCATCGCGCACGGGACGATCAGCGCCGCACTCGAGGCACCGCAGAGCTGCCGCCTCCATGCCCGAGCGAGGCTCATGCCGGCATGGTAGCTGCCGGAGAGACGCGTCCGGCGCACTTACCGCGTCAGGAGCGGCGGCCCCCGGGTACGATCATCGCCGGACTTTCCGAGCTCCAAACTCGTTCGTATGCAGCGTTTTTCCATCGCCCGCTTGCTGCGCCTCGCGCTTGTCGTGTTGACGCTGGCGCTCGCCCTGGTGGCCGCGCTGGGCATCGCGAGCCTGTACAACGCTCGCCAGCGCTACGAGAACCGCCTCATCGCCACTTCGGATCTCGCCACCGCGGGCGCCAACCTGGCCGGCGCCGGGATCGCCGAGGAGGAGGTGCTGCGGGACGCGCGCGGGCCGACCGCCGCCGCCGCGCGCCGGCAGGCGGCTGCCGCCTACGATGCCGCCGCCGCCACCGCTGCAGCGCTCGCCCGCGGCGACCCGACCAGCGAGCGGCTGGTCAGACAGCAACTCGCCGAGACCAGCGATGCCCGCGCCGAGGCGGCCCGCGGCGCGCTCACCACCGCGATGAGCGGACCGCTGGCCCGGGCGCGCGGCCTGGCCGCGCAGCTGCAGACACGTCAATCCGTCCGCCAGGCCACCGCGCGCCGGCAGGCCCGCTCAGACTCCCGGCGCGCACTGCTGCTGGTGGTGGTCGCCGGCGTGCTGGCCCTCGCCGGCGCGCTCGCCCTGGTCACGGTGCTCGTCCGGTCCATGCGCCGGCCGCTCGACGACCTCGTCCAGGCCACCCACAGCCTGGCCGAGGGCAAGCTCGAGGAGCGGGTGCAGCCGTCCGGCCCGCGGGAGCTCCAGGACCTGGCCGGAGCGTTCAACGCGATGGGCCAGGATCTGGCCACCGCGCACCGGCGGATCGAGGAGGAGCGACGCCGCCTGGCCGTGACCATCGAGAGCCTCGGAGATGGCCTGATCGTCACCGAATCGGGCTCGAGCACGATCGCCACCGTCAACCCGCGCGCCGGCGCGCTGATCCCCGAGCTGGCCCCGGGCGAGCAGGTCGACCGCGAGGACAGCCCGCTGCCCGATCTCGAGGCGGCGCTGGCCGGCGAGACGCTGATCGAGCACGGCGGACGATCGCTGGCGGTCACCGCGGCGCGGCTCGGCTCAGCCCAGGACGGCGTGGTGTGGACGGTGCGGGACATGAGCGAGCGCGCACGGCTCGAGCGCGCCAAGAGCGAGTTCGTGGCCACCGCCTCGCACGAGCTGCGCAGCCCCCTGACCTCGATCAAGGGCTTCGTCGAGCTGCTCGAGCACTCATCCGAGGGCATGTCGGAGCGCCAGCGCGAGTTCATCGAGATCATCCTCAAGTCGACCGACCGGCTGGTCGACCTTGTCAACGACCTGCTCGACGTGGCGCGGATCGAAGCCCACCACGTGGAGATCAACCGGCGTCCGATCGACGTCGGCGAGGTCGTGCACGAAGTCGCCGAGCTGATCACGCCACGCGTCGAGGCCAAGCAGCAGCACCTGAGCACCTACGTGTCGCCCACCCTTCCGCCGGCGCTGGCCGACCCGGGGCGCGTGCGCCAGATCGTGGCCAACCTGCTCACCAACGCCCATCTGTACACGCCGGAGGGCGGCAACATCCACGTCGGGGTCGAGTCCGACCGCGCCTGGGTGCAGCTGGTCGTCCAGGACTCCGGGATTGGCATGAGCGAGGACGAGCTCGAGCGGATCTTCGACCGCTTCTACCGAGCCGGCAACCGCAGCGGCTCCAACCCAGGGACCGGCCTGGGCCTGTCGATCGTCAAGTCGCTGGTCGACCTGCATGGGGGGATGATCGGCGTGGAGTCCGAGCCCGGGCGCGGCACGATCTTCCGGGTACGCCTGCCCGCCGCGGTGCCGGGCTTCGACTCCCCCGCCTCGCTCGAGGCGATCCGCGGCCGCAACGTGCTGGTGGTCGACGACGAGCGCGACATCGCCGAGCTGATCGCCAGCCAGCTCGGTGCGCTCGACGTCCAGGCCACGATCGCACTGAGCGGCCAGGAGGCGCTCGAGCAGCTGCGATCCGGACAGTACGACGCGATCACGCTGGACATCCTCATGCCGGAGATGGACGGCTTCGAGGTGCTGCGCGAGATCCGCTCCGATCGCGAGCTGGCCAACATCCCGATCGTGTTCGTGTCGGTCTTCTCGGGCCGCCAGGAGCTAGCCGGCGAGTGGGTGGTGGGCAAGCCGATCGATGCCGAGGAGCTGGGCGCCGTGCTGGGCGCCGCGGTCAGCTCGGGGCGCTCACGGGTCCTGGTCGTCGGGCGGGAGGAGCTGCAGGCCCTGCTCGAGCCCGCCCTCGACGATCTCGGCATCGAGTTTCAGTGGGAGACGAGCGGAGCTGCGGCCGCGCGGGTGTGCCGGGAGCGCCGCTTCGAGGTCGCGCTGGTCGATGTGGGGATCCGCAACCCGCAGATGGTCATCCAGACCCTGGACCTGCGCGGGCGCCGAGTGCGCCGCGCGGTGATCCTGGTCTCCGATGGCGCCACGCCGGCGCTACCCGGGGTCGACAAGCTCGGGATGGAGGTCGTTCCGGCCGATTACGCCGCTCCGGCGGTGCTTGCCGCGCTCAGGGGTCAGCGATAGCTTTAGTGACGGGACGGGTAGCCATTCTTGGGCAGGAACGGTACGTGCTGGATGTTGCGCGAGTTGAGATAGTTACATTTGGTCTGAGATGGCGGTTCAGAGCGAGATCGGGCTGGTCGACGAACTCGTGCGGCTTCGTGCGGAGCTGCGCCGGCGCGAGCGCGAGGCGGCCGAAAAGGAGCTCCAGCTCCAGCGTTACGCCGCCGACCTGCGCGAGACGTTCAAGCAGGAGCGCGCGCGTGCCCAGGAGCTCCGCCGCTCCTACATGGCCACGGTGCGCGCGCTGTCCAACGCGGTCGAGGCACGCGACGCCTACACCGGCAAGCACGCCGAGCGCGTGGCCGCCTACGGCCTCGAGATCGCGCGCAAGTTCCCCGCCGAGCTGGTCCTCACCCCCGAGCTCGAGTTCGGCTTCCTGCTCCACGACGTGGGCAAGGTTGCCGTTCCCGACGCAATCCTCTACAAGCCTGCCGCGCTAGACGACGACGAGCGGGCGCTGATCGCCCGCCACCCGGTGATCGGCTCGGAGATCGTGCAGGGGATCGAGTTCCTGGCCGAGGCCGCCGACGTGGTCCGCTCGCACCACGAGCGCTGGGATGGCAGTGGTTATCCCGACGGCCTGGCCGGCGAGGCGATTCCGCTCGCGGCGCGCGTGTTTGCCGTAGCGGACGTGCTCGACGCCCTGACCACCGACCGCCCATACCGGCCCGCCTGCTCGCTGCGCTACGCCCGCTCGATGATCAACGCGGACCGCGGCACGCACTTCGACCCGCGCGTCCTCGACGCCTTCAACACCATCGACGACCAGGTGTTCGAACGGATCGCAGCCGAGATCCGATGACCCACGGAGTGCTGATCGTCGACGACGACCAGTTCATCCGCAGGCTGATCGCCACCACCCTGGAAGACGTCGCCGAGTTCGAGCTGCACGAGGCGGCGGATGGCCTCGAGGCGCTCGAGGTCGCCCGCGAGACTCGGCCATCGCTGGTCTTCCTCGACGTCGACATGCCCCGGCTGAACGGGATCGAGGCCTGCCGTCGCCTGCGTGAGGTGGACGCGGGCGGGCAGCTGACGATCGTGATGCTGACCGCGGCCCACGGTGACAGCGTTGAGTCAGACGCCGAGGAGGCCGGCGCCGACCTGTTCCTGACCAAGCCATTCAGCCCGCTCGAGCTGCTCCGGCTGGTCGATCAGCTGAGCGAACGTCAGCCTCGCTGAGCGGCCCGCCTGTCAGACTGCGCACGGCATGACCCGCCGTGCCTGGTTGGCCTTCGCGCTCGCCTCGATCATCTGGGGCGTTCCCTATCTGTTCATCGAGATCGCCGTGCGCCACGGCGTGACCCCGCCGGCCCTGGCCTGGGGTCGCGTCACGCTGGGCGCGCTGGTCCTGCTCGGCCTGGCCTGGCGCGCCGGCACGTTGCGCACCCTGCACGGGCGGTGGCGCTGGCTGCTCGCCTACGCGGTGGCGGAGATCTGCATTCCGTTCCCGATGCTGGGCTTCGGCGAGCAGCGGGTCCCGTCGTCCCTGGCCGCGATCATGGTCGCCTCGGTGCCGCTCATCGGGGCGCTGCTGGCCATGCGCTTCGACCATTCCGAGCGCCCGACCCCGGTGCGCGCGCTCGGCCTGCTCGTCGGTTTCTGCGGCGTGATCGCCCTCGTCGGCCTCGACGTGGCCGGCCACCGGGGCGAGCTCCTCGGCGTCGGCGCGATCATGCTGACCGCCACCGGCTACGCGATCGGCCCGATGCTGGTCAAGCACCGCCTGGCCGGCCTCGATCCGCGCGCCAGCCAGGGCGCGTGCCTGGCCATCGCCGCGCTCATCCTGCTGCCGGTCGCCGCCGTCGATCACCCGAGCCACGCCCCGTCGCTGGGCGCGCTCGGCGCAGTGGTCGTGCTCGGCCTGCTGTGCACCGCCGGCGGGTTCGTGGTCTACGCGATCCTGATCGGCGAGGCGGGCTCGAGCCGCGCCACCGTGATCACCTACGTCAACCCGGTGGTGGCCGTGTTCCTCGGCGTGACCCTGCTCGGCGAGCACCCCGGAGCCGGCGCGGTGGCCGGCCTTCTGCTGATCCTGGCCGGCGGCTGGCTCGCCACCGACGGCCGTCTCCCTCCCGGGGTTTCTCGGGGCCTCGCTTCGCTCGGCGTCCCTGGGACCGCGCGGCCCCGTCCGGACACCACGCGCGAGATAGCGGCCGACCGGTCGCCCAGTGCCGTCTGAACCACCCCGCCCGGGGTCAACGCGGTCAACCCGGAACTCGACCCACCCCGGGCGTCGAGAACACGGTTAGCACCGTCAGAGGTGGCTGAACCGGAATTCACCCGCCGGCGCGCGGCGAGTTGCAGGTTAGCCACGCCCCGCCGGAGAAGCCGGTGCTACGAAATCTTGATCAGGACGATCGTGTTGATCACGAACAGGACCGCGAACACGATCGTCCAGCGGTTCAGGTTGCGCTCGACCAGCGAGCCGCCACCGAACGGACCGGCGCCCGTGCCGACGCCGAACGCGCCCGACAGGCCGGCGTCCTTGCCCGAGTGCATCATGATCAGGAACACCAGCACGACCGAGATGAACACCTGAACGACGCCGAGAATCGTGCTCATGACCCGGGCGATGGTAGCGGGTCCCTCGAGCGGTCCAGCTCGCGCAGGATCTCGATCGCCTCGCCCCGCAGGCTCGCGTCAAGCTCGGCGTAATCCTCGTCGGACAGCTTGCCGGTGCGGTGGTCGAGCTCGGCGTCGCGCAGCTCGCGGAGCTTGGCCTCGCGCGCGGCCTCGAGCTCGAGCAGCTGCTCATCGGCGCGCGGTGCTTCGGGGGGCGAGCCGAGCCCGCGCAGTGGCGCCGCGAGGAACACGACCAGGCCGCCCAGGATCGCGAACACGATCAGGAACTCGAGTGCTCCGCTCATGCCGGCTCGCGCGCGGGGACGCCGGGCGAGGTGGACGGCCGGGCCGTCCTGGGCGCCGCGGCGCGACGGCGGGCGAAGGCCGGCACCGGCCACAGCGCGATCAGACCGCCGCCGCCGATGATCAGCGCGCCGAGCCAGATCCACGTGACCAGCGGGTCGACGATCAGCAGGAACTCAGTCGGCCACGGATGGGTCACGAACCGCCGGGCGATCTCGGCCACGGCCAGGTCGCGCTCGGACCACAGCGAGTTCAGCGCCTGCTGGGCCTTCGCCGGGGGCAGCGTGGCCGCCTGGGTCATCACCTGCGGCGCGTAGTTGGCGAACAGGGTGTTGCCCTGGTTGATCAGCGACGAGAGCGGCGATGGGTCGACGTTGATCACCGTCCAGATGTCGCGGCGCAGGCCGGCGTCGAGCCCCACTTGGCTGTCCGCCTGCGAAGTGTCGAAGAACTTCCCGATCAGGCCATCGGACGGGTCCTGCGAGGGATAGAAGTCGCGATTGGTCCTCACCGTGACCACGTGCCGACCGCCCTTGGTGACGTTCAGCACCGCGCCGAAGGTGATCTTCTGGTTGGAGACCGATTCGGTCGGCCGCACGTAGCGGATCGTGTAGCCGTCCACGCGGGCCGACTGACCCGGCGAGAGGATTACATCCTGGGAATGCTGGAACGAGCTCGACGCGGCCACCCCGACGAGCAGCACGGCCAGCCCGGCATGGACGATGTAGCCGCCGTAGCGCCGGCGGTTGCGCCGGATCAGCCCGACCAGGGCGATCGGCACCGCGTCGTGGGTGATCGCCCGGCGCGCCGCCACCCCCCGCCACAGCTC
>JAFAYP010000198.1 GCA_019240305.1 Solirubrobacterales bacterium | reverse complement strand
ACCCTCTCCTGAACCGTCGCCCGGCCCTGAGCCCTTGCCAGAGACACCGCCCGAGGGCCGGGCGTCCACCTCCGACGAGTAGCGCCTGTTAACGTCGCGCGGCGTGTCGGCGCTTTCACCGTTTGCCAACGAGCCGGTGCTCGAGCTTCGGCGCTCGGCGGTCCGCGCGCAGCTCCAGGAGGCGATGCGCGGCCTGGACGCGAGACTGCCGCTCCGCGTGCCGGTCGTGGTCGGAGAGGACGAGCGCCGCGGCGAGGGACTGCCCTCGACCGATCCGGGCGAGCCCCAGCGCGTCGTCGCGCTGGCCGCGGCGGCCGGAGAGCCGGACGTGGCCGCGGCGATCGAGGAGGCCGAGCGGGGGCTACGCACGTGGCGTGGCCTACCCGCCGCCGAGCGCGCGGCCGCACTGCTCCGAGCGGCGGGGTGGCTGCGCGAGCGGCGGCTCGAGATCGCCGCCCTCGAGGTCCGCGAATGCGCCAAGCCGTGGCCCGAGGCCGACGCCGACGTCTGCGAGGCGATCGACTTCCTGGAGTACTACGCCCGCGGGGCGATCGAGCTCGAGGCCGGAGCCGAGCTGCTCCAGGTCCCGGGCGAGCGCAACGAGATGCACTACGCGCCGCGGGGGGTGGCCGCGGTCATCTCACCCTGGAACTTCCCCCTGGCCATTCCGTGCGGCATGACCGCGGGCGCGCTCGCCACCGGCAATTCGGTGGTGCTCAAGCCCGCGGAGCAGTCGCCCGCCTGCGCGCACGTGCTCGTCCAGGCGCTGCGGGCTGGCGGGGTGCCCGCCTCGGCGATCTCCTTGCTGCCCGGCGAGGGAGACGTGGGCGCGAGACTGGTCGCCCACCCACGCGTGCAAACGATCGCCTTCACCGGCTCGCTGCCGGTCGGCCTCGAGATCAGCCGCGCAGCCGGCACGGTGACCGACGGACAGCACCACATCAAGCGCCTCGTGTGCGAGCTCGGCGGCAAGAACTGCGTGATCGTTGACTCAGACGCCGACCTCGACGAGGCGGTGCCGGGAATCGTCTCCTCAGCGTTCGTCTATGCCGGCCAGAAGTGCTCGGCGGCGGCGCGCGTACTGGTCCACCAGGACATCGCCGATCAGCTGATCGAGCGGGTGGCGGGAGCGGCCCGTGTGTTGATCGTCGGGCAGGCCGACGCGCTCGGCACCGACGTGCCGCCGGTGATCGAGCAGGCCGCACAGGAGCGCGTAAACCGCTACGCCGCCCTGGCGCGGGAGCAGGGTGAGATCGTGGCCAGGGTCGAGCCGGTTCCCGACCGCGGCTGGTTCTGTCCTCCGACCGTCGCCGCGGGCCTGCCCCGCGACTCGCGGGTGCTGAACGAGGAGATCTTCGGGCCGCTGCTGGCCATCGACCGGGTGGCCGACGTCGAGGAGGCCTGCGACGTGGTCGACAGCCTCCCCTACGCGCTCACCGGCGGGCTGTTTGCCCGCGATCCGTCCACCGTCCGCTACGTCCGGCAGCGCTCGCCGGTCGGGAACCTGTACGTGAACCGGGGGATCACCGGCGCGATGGTCGGGCGCCAGCCGTTCGGGGGCAACCGCCTGTCGGGGACCGGGAGCAAGGCCGGGGGCCCCGACTACCTGCGGCAGTTCGTCGAGCCGCGCGTGGTGACCGAGAACACCATGCGCCACGGCCTGGTCGTGTAGGCGCTCACGCCCCTTTCCGCCGCGAAAATCTTCCGCCGGCGGACGTTCTTTGGCAGGTAGGCTTGATTAGGTCGCTTCGACGGTCGATGATCGTCCAGGAGATGCCGTTGCCGCCGTCCATCGCGTGGAAGCTGGTGCTGGTTCTGGTCCTGGTGGGCGGGATCATGCTGAGCGCATGCGCCCGCGCCCCGCGCCGGCCACTGCCGCGTACCGAGCTGCGCCGGCTGGTGTTCGCCGCGCTCATCCTGTACGCGGTCGGCGTGTTCGCCTCGCTCACCCATCACGCGGTTCTGGCCGGCGTGGTGTACGCATCCGGGATCGCCGCCTGTGCGCTGGCCGCCTGGCTCTCGCGCGGCAGCGACTCCGAGGACCCCCCCGACGGCGGCGATGAGCCCACCGAGCCGGGACCGCCCCCGGACGAGCCGGATGGCCTGCCGCTGTTCGACTGGGCGACGTTCGAGCGCCAGTTCCGCTCCTATTCGAGCCGCCGGCGCGAGCCGGCCGGCGCCGGCCGCTGACCCAGCGCTCCGGCCTCGGCGAGCATCAGGCGCGCCGGGTAGCGCTATTCGCCGGAGCCATCGATGGCCAGCAGCAGCTCGTGCAGCCGGCTGTCGCCCGAGAGCTCGGGATGAAACGAGACCGCGAGCATGTGGCCCTGCCGGATGGCCACCGGGTGCGCTTCGACGCTCCCCAGGATCTCGACCTCGGGGCCGTGCTCGGCGACCCACGGCGCCCGAATGAACACGGCGTGCATCGGCCCGCCGGAGACGCCCTTGACGTCGATATCCGCCTCGAAGGACCTGACCTGGCGCCCGAACGCGTTGCGACGCGCGATGACGTCGAGCAGCCCGAGGTGATCGCGGTCGAGCATGATCATCCCCGCGCACGTCCCGAGTACGGGCGTACCGGCACGGACGAGCTCGCGCAGCGGTTCGGCGAGGCCCTCGCGCTCGATCCCCAGGCTCATCACGGTCGACTCACCGCCGGGGATGATCAGCGCGTCGAGGTCCCGCAGGTCGTCCGGCACGCGCACCTCCCGGGCCCGGGCCCCGAGGGCCCGCAGCATCTTGGCGTGCGCCTCGAAGTCGCCCTGCAGGGCGAGGACGCCGACGAGCTTGGTCACGCCCTACCAGCCGCGCGGGGCGAGCAGCTGCTCGGCCTCGAGCTTGGAAGTCTCGAGGCTCACCATCGGTTGACCGAGGCCGGTGGACGCGGCGGCGACCCGGGCGGGATCCTGGTAGTGGGTCGTCGCCTCGACGATCGCCCGGGCGCGGCGCTCGGGGTCCTCGGACTTGAAGATGCCCGAGCCGACGAACACGCCTTCGGCGCCCAGCTGCATGACGAGCGCGGCGTCTGCCGGGGTGGCGATCCCGCCGGCGCAGAACAGCACCACCGGGAGGCGACCTTCGGCGGCGATCTGACGCACCAGGTGAAGGGGGGATTGAAGCTGCTTGGCCGCCGTGGCCAGCTCCGCATCGTCGAGCGTGGCCAGCCGCCGGATCTCGGAGCGGATCATGCGCAGGTGACGGACGGCCTCGACGATGTCGCCGGTGCCCGCCTCGCCCTTGGAACGGATCATCGCCGCGCCCTCGCCGATCCTCCGCAGCGCCTCGCCCAGGTTGGTGGCGCCGCACACGAACGGGACGCTGAACGCCCATTTGTCGATGTGGTTGGCCTCATCGGCCGGCGTCAGCACCTCGGATTCGTCGATGTAGTCGACCTCGAGCGCCTCGAGGACCTGGGCCTCGACGAAATGGCCGATCCGGGCCTTGGCCATCACCGGGATCGTCACGGCCTCCTGGATGCCCTGGATCATCTCCGGGTCCGACATGCGGGCCACGCCGCCGTCGCGGCGGATGTCGGCCGGTACGCGCTCGAGCGCCATGACGGCCGCAGCACCCGCATCCTCGGCGACTTTGGCCTGCTCGGGCGTCACCACGTCCATGATCACGCCGCCCTTGAGCATCTCGGCCAGGCCCGCCTTGACGGTGAAGGTGGCTTCGTCGCGCCGGGGCTGTCCGTTCTCGTCCATCAGGGGCTGAGTGTAGCCGGGCGGTAGCGTTCGCAGCCATGTCCGACGAGCCAGTGTTCGCGCTCTCAGATGGCCGATTCGTCGCATCCAAGCTCGCCCGCGGGCCCTGGGGTCCGAACGCCCAGCACGGTGGCGCGCCCGCCGCGCTGCTGATGCGGGCCTTCGAGGAGCTGCCTTCGGCCGACGGGCTGGCGCTGGCCCGCGTGACTTACGAGCTGCTGCGTCCGGCGCCGATCGGCCCGGTCGAGGTTCACGCCGAGGTGGTCCGCCCCGGCCGGCGCGTCGAGCTGCTCGAGGGCTCGATGGTGGCCGGCGGAGCCGAGGTCGTGCGCGCCAGGGCACTGCGCGTGCGCCGGGCGCAGGCGCCCGCGGCCGGGGACGGCGGGGGCGGGCTGCCGGTGCCCGGTCCGGACGACGGGCGCGCGCTCGAACTGGTGCCACCGTTTCGCCCGATGTTCGCCCCGGACGCGGTCGAGATCCGGTTCGTCGTGGGGACGTGGGGCCGAGGGCCGTGCACGGCCTGGTTTCGCCTGCGCCGGCCGCTGGTGAGCGGCGAGACCCCCACCCCGCTCCAGCACCTTGCGGCGGCCGGAGACTTCGGCAACGGCATCAGCGCGGCGCTGTCGTGGGACGAGTACCTGTTCATCAACCCCGACCTGACCCTGTACGTGGAACGCGAGCCGGTCGGCGAGTGGATCTGCCTTCAGTCGCAGACCCGGATCGCCGCCGACGGGATCGGGATCGCCGAAAGCGTGCTCTATGACTCGCGCGGGCGCGTGGGCCGCGCCACCCAGGCGCTGCTGGTGGCGCCACGCTGATCGCGTTCGGGAAGAAACTTCAGCATGGGCGCAGTTTCTTCCCAAACGGCGGCTATTCGTGGTGCCCGCCCACGCCCTGGCCTTCACGCTCCCCCGCGTCTCCCTGCTCGGCGCGCCCGCCGCCTGACTCGGCCTCGGCGCTGGCCCCGTTCTCGCCCTGCCCGTCTCGCAGATATGAGAGCAGGCCGCCGGCGAGCAGGATCTCGCGTTCGTGCTCGGAGAAGTCGTGGCTCAGGGTG
>JAFAYP010000065.1 GCA_019240305.1 Solirubrobacterales bacterium | reverse complement strand
GCCGCCGTCGCGATCCTGATCACCGACCCGGATCGACCCGCTGCCCGCGTCCTCGCCGCGGTCGCCGCCGGCCTCGCCATCGGCACCAAGCTGACCGCCGCCGCCCCCGTCCTCGCGCTCACCATGGGGGTGATCGTGATCGCCCCGCGGAGCCGACGAGCCAGCAGCGCCGGACTGTGGCTCGCCCCGCTGACCCTCGCCGGCGGCTTCTGGTACGTGCGCAGCCTGATCGCGGTCGGCAACCCCCTGCCGTGGACCAGCCTCGGCGGCCTGCTGCCCACGCCGGCCGCCCCGCTTCAGCAGCACACGGGCTTCTCGATCGCGCACTACCTGACAAGCGCGCACCTGTGGAGCCGGTTCGGCGAGCCGGCGCTCGCCTCGGGCCTCGGGCGCTGGTGGTGGGCCGTCGTCGCGGCGGCGGTTCTCGGCCCCCTCCTCTGCCTCGTGCCCGCCCGGCGCTCGGGAAGAAACTACGTCCATGCTGAAGTTTCTTCCCATGCGCCGATCGCAATGCTCGGCGCGGTGGCCCTCGTTTCCCTCGGGGCGTACGTGTTTACCCCCGAGACCGCCGCGGGCCCCGCCGGCGATCCGCTTGGGTTCGCGTTCAACCTGCGCTACCTGGGCCCGGCCCTGACGCTCGCGCTGGCCGTCCTGCCGCTGGCCCCGCCGCTGAGCCGGCCCGGCGCCCGAACCGCAACCGCGATTGCGCTGGCCGCACTGCTGGCCGCCACCGTGGCGGAGCCGCAGCTGTGGCCGTCCACCCATGCGCTCGGGGCGATCCTCATCGGCGCGGCCGGCCTCGTGTTCGTCGGGCTGCTCCGGACGCGGCTCGCGCGCATCGCGACGGTGGCGGCGGCTCTGGTCGTGGTGATCGGGGGCCGTCCCCTCCAGACGCACTACCTGCGCGGCCGCTACGCCTACCAGCCCGGCGTCTCCTACCTGGCTCCGGTGTGGAACATGTTCCGCACCGTCCACCACGCGCGCGTCGGCGTGGTCGGAACGTTCGGCGGCTTCTTCGCCTATCCGCTGTTCGGCCTCGACCTCTCAAACCGCGTGCAGTACGTAGCCGAGCGCGGCCCCCACGAGTCGTTCACGCCAATCGCAACCTGCGCTCGATGGCGTGAGCAGGTGAACTCCGCGCACCTGAACTACATCATCACAACCCCCGCCCGCGACCCGTGGCACCCGCGAGTCCTCAGCCCCTCCCCGGAGACGGCCTGGACCGCGGGCGACCCGACCGCCCAGCCGATCTACCGCGAGCAGGCCCTCGGCCAGCCGATCGTCGTGTTCCGGATCGCCGGCCCGCTGGACCCCGGAACCTGCGGGTAAGCTCAGCAGCGCCCGATGTCCACGGCCGCCGATCCCCTCACCGACCCCGAGCTGCTCGAGACCGAGTGGGACCTCGCTCCGCTGCTCGACGGCGGCGGCGAGGATCGCGCCGGCGCCGAGCGCCTGCTCGACGCGGCCCGCGATCGCTCCGCCAAGTTCGCCGAGACCCACGCCGGCCGCGTGGCCGAGCTCGACCAGGCCGGCCTGCACGACGCGATGCGCGAGCTCGAGGCGATCAACGAGCTGATCGGCAAGGTCGGCTCCTACGCCAGCCTGCGCTTCGCCGTCGACACCAACGATCCCGCGATCGGGGCGCTCTTGCAGCTCGTGCAGGAGCGCGCCACCGAGATCGAGACGCTGCTGCTGTTCTTCGAGCTCGAATGGGCCGCGGTCGAGGACGGCCCCGCCGACGAGCTGCTGGCCGACGAGCGCCTGGACTTCTGCCGCCACCACCTCCGTAGCGTGCGCCGCTACCGCCCCCACCTGCTGTCCGAGAGCGAGGAGAAGGTGCTGGCCGAGAAGTCGATCTCGAGCCAGGCCGCCTGGAACCGCCTGTTCGGTGAGCTCGTGGCCGCGCTCCGCGTGCAGCTCGACGGCCAGGAGCACACGCTCGACGTCGCACTCAGCCGCCTCCTGCAAGCCGACCGCGACGTCCGCCGGGCGGCCGCCGAGGCGGTGTCGGAGACGCTCGAGGGCGGCCTGCGCACGCGCGCGTTCATCTACAACACGCTGATCTACGACAAGTCGGTCGAGGATCGCCTGCGCCACTACCCCCACTGGCTGGCCAGCCGCAACCTGTCCAACGAGGCGTCTGATGAGTCGGTGATGGCGCTGATCGAGGCAGTGCGCGGCCGCTTCGACATTCCCCAGCGCTGGTACCGGCTGAAGGCCAGGCTGCTGGGCCTCGATCGCCTGGCCGACTACGACCGTTCCGCTCCCGTGCTCCGCCACGACGTCAAGTATTCGTTCGCCGAGGCCCGCGACCTGGTGCTCGACACCTACGAGTCGTTCTCGCCGGTCGCCGGCGGGGTCACCCGGCGGTTCTTCGACGAGCATTGGATCGACGCGCCGGTCCGGCCCCACAAGCGCGGCGGCGCGTTTTGCGCCTACACCGTCCCGAGCGTGCATCCGTACGTGCTGCTGAACTACACCGCGCAGCGCCGCGACGTCCTGACCATGGCCCACGAGCTCGGTCACGGCCTGCACGCCGCGCTGGCTCAGCCCCAGGGCGTCTTTCACCAGTCCACCCCGCTGACGCTGGCCGAGACCGCCTCGGTGTTCGGTGAGGCGCTCGTGTTCGGTCGGATGCTCGACGAGGCCGGAGACGACGAGCAGCGCCTCGGGCTGCTGGCCGAGCGGATCGACGGCGCGATCGCCACCGTCTTCCGCCAGATGGCCATGAACCGCTTCGAGCACCTGGTCCACACCCGCCGGCGCAGCGAAGGCGAGCTGTCGGTCGACCGCATCGCCGAGTCGTGGGTCGAGGCCCAGCGCGAGCTGTTCGGCGATTCGGTGGAGATCACCGAGGGCTACCGCATGTGGTGGTCCTACGTCCCGCACTTCATCAACACCGCCGGCTACGTCTACGCCTACGCCTACGGGCAGCTCCTTGCCCTCTCGGTCTACGGCCGCTACCAGCTCGAGGGTCCCGACTTCGTGCCCCGCTATCTCGAGCTGCTGGCCGCCGGTGGCTCGCGAAAGCCCGAGGATCTGGCCGCCATCGTGGGTATCGATCTCACCGACCCTGGCTTCTGGGACTCGGGCCTGGCCCTGGTCGAGCAGCAGCTGACCGAGGCGGAGGCCCTGGCCGACCGCCGCTAAGCGCGGTCTGGCGCGGCCGCCCCGTGCTCGGCCGCGATCGCCTCCAGCCCGCGGTAGAGCACGGTCAGCGCGGTCGTGAAGCGCTCCTCCGAGAGCTCGGGCTCGAT
>JAFAYP010000499.1 GCA_019240305.1 Solirubrobacterales bacterium | reverse complement strand
CACCGCGCTGATCCAGCGCATGAATCGCTTCGAGGACGCGGTCGCCGAGGCGGTCGAGGAAGGCGAAGCGGCGGCGTACGAGGAAGTCGTCGATCTGAAGGAGACCGCTGATGATGCCCCGGTCATCAAGCTGGTGCACTCGATCATCGCCCAGGCCACCGAGCGCGGCGCCTCCGATATCCACTACGAGCCGCAGCCCGATGCCAGCGGCCGCGCCGCGCGCGAGATGCGCGTGCGCATGCGCGTGGACGGCGTGCTCACCGAGGCCACCACCGTGCCCAAGAAGATGGTTCCGGGCGTCGTCAGCCGCATCAAGATCATGGCCGACCTCGACATCGCCGAGCGCCGCATCCCCCAGGACGGGCGCGTCGGCATGACCATCGACGGCCGCCACGTCGACGTGCGCGTCGTCACGATCCCGAGCGTCCACGGCGAGGGCGTGGTGATGCGAATCCTGGACAAGGAGAACATCCGCCTCGAGCTCGACAAGCTCGGCTTCCAGGAGCACGAGCTCGAGCGTTTCCGCCGGGCGTTCAGCAACGCCTACGGCTGCGTGCTGACCACCGGTCCGACCGGCTCGGGTAAATCGACCTCGCTGTACGGCGCGCTCCAGGAGCTGAACACGCCCGAGAAGAACATCATCACGATCGAGGACCCGGTCGAGTACCAGATCGGGGGGATCACCCAGGTCCAGGTCAACAACAAGGCGGGGCTCACGTTCGCCGCCGGCCTGCGCTCGATGATGCGCGCCGACCCGGACATCCTGATGGTGGGCGAGATCCGCGACCCCGAGACGGCGCAGATCGCCATCGAGGGCGCGCTCACCGGCCACATGGTGCTTTCAACGTTGCACACCAACGACGCACCGTCGGCGATCACGCGCCTGGTCGAGATGGGCATCGAGCCGTTCCTGGTCGCCTCGGCGATCGACTGCGTGGTCGCCCAGCGACTGGCCCGCACGCTGTGTGCGCACTGCAAGAAGCGGACGCTGATCGCGGCAGAGGTGCTCCGCGACCACGGCTTCCCGGCCGAGTTCCCGATCGAGGCCTACGAGCCGGGCGGCTGTGTGCGCTGCGGCGGCATGGGCTACCGCGGCCGAATCGGACTGTACGAGGTGATGGTCATGACCGAGGAGATTCGCTCGCTCACCCTGCAGCGCTCCTCGGCCGATCAGCTGGGCGCCGCGGCGGTTCGCGCCGGCATGCGCCGCCTGCGCGAGGACGGCCTCGACAAGGTCAAGCACGGTCTGACCTCGGTGGCCGAGGTCTCCCGCGTCACCGGCACCGGAGTCGCCTGAGCGTCCACGGCGCTCCTCAGCCGTAAACGAGATCGGCCGGAGTGCCGATACACCCCTGAACTTTTCGAACCCAAGGACGGATACGAATGCAGCTCGATTTCGCCGACGTGTTGCTCGAGGTCATCGACCGCCGGGCCTCCGACCTGCACATCACGGCAGGCGCTCCGCCGACCGTGCGGGTCCGCGGGCGCCTGGCGCCGATGGAGGGCTTCCCGGTCCTCACCCCGAACGACACGCGCGAGATCGTCTATTCGATCCTCTCCGAGGGTCAGCGCCAGAAGTTCGAGAACAACTGGCAGCTCGACTTCGCCTACCAGATCCCCGGGCGTGCGCGCTTCCGCGTCAACGCCTACATGCAGCGCTCCGCGGTGGGCGCTGCCCTGCGCCTGATCCCGTTCGACGTGGTGCCGCTCGAGCGCCTCGGCCTGCCCGCCGCGGTGGCCGAGTTCGCCAACCGGCCGCGCGGGCTGATTCTGGTCACCGGCCCCACCGGCTCGGGCAAGTCGACCACGCTGGCTTCGCTGATCGACGTGATCAACGCATCGCGCGAGGAGCACATCATGACGGTCGAGGACCCGATCGAGTTCCTGCACTCGCACAAGAAGTGCATCGTCAACCAGCGCGAGCTCGGCTCCGACGCCGTCAGCTTCGCCGAGGCGCTGAAGGGCGCCCTGCGTCAGGACCCCGACGTGATCCTGGTCGGCGAGATGCGCGACATGGAGACGATCGGCACCGCGATCACCGCGGCTGAGAC
>JAFAYP010000468.1 GCA_019240305.1 Solirubrobacterales bacterium | reverse complement strand
GTGGCCACGCAGTGCTCGGAGTGACCGAAGATCGCGTGGTTGTGGTGGTGCCCCTCCCGGGCGGGGCAGCCCGTGCCCGGCTCGCGCTTGTTGCAGGGCTTGGTCACGTCGGTGAAGTAGGCGCAGCGCGTGCGCTGGAGCAGGTTGCCGCCGACCGTGGCCAGGTTCCGGAGCTGACCGGAGGCACCATGGAGGACGGCCTCCGAGAGCACCGGGTAGCGAGCCCGCACCCGCGGGTCCGCCGCCAAGGCGCTGTTGGAGACGGCTGCGCCGATCCGCAGGGACCCGGATTCGGTCTCCTCGATCCGAGCGTGCTGCTCGAGCCTGGCCACGTCGACGAGGACGCCGGGGGTCTCGACGCCCAGGCGCATCAGGTCGACCAGGTTGGTCCCGCCGCCCATGTACCGAGCCTCCGGCTCGGCGCCCATCAGGGCGATCGCTTGATCGGCCCCGTCCGCGCGCTCGAAGCGAAACGGCCTCACCGGCCGGCCGCGTCCGCGATCGCCGGGACGATGTTGGCGTACGCCCCGCACCGGCACAGGTTGCCGTTCATCCGCTCGCGGATCTCCTCGTCGGTCAGCTCGACGGCGCGATCGGACGACGCCCCATTCGCCGGCGTGACCGCGCTCGGCCACCCGGCCCGGGCCTCAGTAAGCATGCCGGCAGCCGAGCACAGCTGACCGGGGGTGCAGTAGCCGCACTGGAAGGCGTCGTGCTCGATGAACGCGCTCTGCAGGGCGTGGAGCTCATCGCCGTCCGCGAGCCCTTCAACGGTCACGATCTCGGCCCCGTCGTGCGCGACAGCCAGCGCCAGGCAGCCGTTCGCCCGCCGGCCGTCGATGAGGATCGTGCAGGCCCCGCACTGCCCGTGGTCGCAGCCCTTCTTGGCGCCGGTGAGATCGAGGTGCTCGCGCAGCAGGTCGAGCAGCGAGGTCCGGGTGTCGATCGTCAGCTCGTGCTCGGTGCCGTTGATGCTCAGCCGCACGTCGGCCAGCACCGGCGCCTCGATCCCGGGTCGGTCATCAGGCACGGTGGCGGACTTACCCATGCGGCGTGGGAAGTAACTGTGCCTATGCCGTAGTTTCTTCCCGTGGGCCGGCCTACGGGAAATGGCCGACGAGCGGGCGGCCCTCAGCCAGGCCGGCCGGCGCGCCCAGCGACGCGATCAGGTTCGAGAACGCCTGTCCGGCCGCGGTCAGCTGACCCTCGCTGTAGCCGCCGCCGTACTGGCTGGCGTACGAGGACTCCCCGACGCCCGACGCGAAGCCCATCTCCACCCCGGTGGAGGAGCCCGGGACGATCGTCGCGACCGGCTGGCCGGCGCTCAGCGTCTGGCCGATCGAGACGGTCGGCGTCACGCCCTCGGCGGCATAGACGTAGCGACCCGCGTACGGGCCGGCGGTCAGCTTGTACTCGACGTACCCGCCGCCCTCCCAGCCCGAGCCGGACGGCACGACCTGGGTCACCACGGCCGGACCGAGCGCTCCGATCGTGCCCGAGCCGGCGTAGTCCACCCCCTGGTCGATCCGCTCGGCGCGCACCGACGCATTGGCCAGCGGGTTGACGTAGCCGCTCGCGCCGGCGGCGGCGGTGGCGGCGCCGGTCTGGGCGGCGGCCAGCGTGCCGGAGAAGCTCTGCCCGGTGCCGCTGCCGGTGTCGCCGGCGGCCAGCGGGACGCTCGTGCTGCCGGGAATGGTTCCAGCGGTCGGGGACGCAGACGAGCTCGACGCGGCCGACGCCGGGTCGAACAGCTGCTGCTGCATGGCAACGATCTGGTCGATGCGGCTGATGACCGCGTCGATACTCATACCCCCAGGTGATCGACGGGCGTTATGAACCCTTGAGGGGTTCGGTCCGGTGGCAGTAGCGGTAGGCCTCGCCGAAGCCGAGCCGCTTGTACAGCGCCACCGCCGGCGCATTGCGCTCCTCGACCTGGAGATACGCGACGCTCGCCCCCGACCCGGCCAACAGCCCACGGACCAGCGCGGTCCCGAGCCCCGAGCGCCGGCAGGCGGGATCCACCGCCAGGCAGAACAGCCCGACCAGGTCGTCGCCCTCGACCGCGATTCCCACCGCGCTCTCACCGAAGCGTCCGAACGTCGCCCGGCCGGCCAGCCGCGGGAAGACGGTTTGGGCGTGCACCTCCACGTCGCGGCCGGGCTCGCAGCGTGCCCAGGCGGCGAGCCACTCCGGCGTTGCGCGGTCGGCCCACTCGAGCGGCCCCTGCCCGGAATCGGACCACACCTCCGCATCGCGCGCCGCGGCCAGGACGAGCACGGGCCATCGCGTCTGCCAGCCGCGCCGATCGAGCTCGCCCTGAAGCGTTGCGTGCCACGACAGCGGGCTGACCTGGATCCCGGCGTGGATCCCGTGCCGGCGGGCGAACGCCTGGACCGCAGCGATCGCGCCCGGAAGCTCGGAGGCGCTCAGCTCGCGGCACGGCGTCAGGGCGTGGTTGGAGCGCCCGCGGTCGAGGCCCGGCGTTGCTCGCAGCACCCAGCCGCCGTCCAGGCGCTCGGTGATGCTGGCCGGCCACGCATCGATCGCGTGGGCCTCCATCCGGCACACCAGCTCGGTGTCAGTCGGAGTAACGGGCGAAGAGGTCACGGAGCTGGGCTGCGTTGCGCACCGAGTAGTCCTGGTAGCAGTTGTTCATGAGCAGGTGCGTCTCGCGCGCCTCCGAGGCGTGCTCGGCGAGCGACGGGACGAGCTCCTGAAGCTCCTCGGCGGAATAGAGGTAGCGGAAGCGCTCCGCCGCCGAGCGCGAGGTGTCGTTCCAGGTGTCGTCCGAGCGGCCATGAAAGCGGACCAGGAACAGGTCAGGGTTGGTCACCGCCAGCACCCGTGGCAAGCCGGAGACCGACGGCGCGTCGACACCGACGAACACCAGACCGTGCTCCTTAAGCAGCGCCAGCGTACGCTCCCGGTCGCGCTCCCCGGCCATCCACCTCGGCGAGCGAAACTCGACGCTGATCCGGTAGTCGGGCAACCGCTCGCGCAGGGCCTCGATCTCCGCCCGGTTCTCGCGCTTTGGCCCGAACCACCGCGGATACTGGAACAGCACCGCGCCCAGCTTGCCCGCTTCGTGCATCGGCCGCAGCGCGGCCGCGAAGCGCCGCCAGGCCTCGTCCATCGCGTCGGGCTCGAGGTGCTTGGCGTAGATGTTGCGCTTCTCGGCGACGTCGGCATCCAGGCCCTCGCGCAGGTCGCGCCACAGGCTCTTCGGACGCGTGGGATGCCCCGTCAGCAGCGAGTAGGCCTTGACATCGAAGCGGAATCCCTCGGGCGTGCGCTCGGCCCACAGCGCCACCTGGCGCTCGGCCGGGGGCGCGTAGTAGGTCGAGTCGATCTCGGTCAGCGGAAACTGCGCGGCGTAGTAACGCAGGCGCTCCTCGGCCGACATCGTGCGCTGCGGGTACCAGTCGGCGCCCTCGACCAGCGTGCGATCGGTCCACGAGCAGCTTCCGGTCAGGACGGTGTGCTGGCCGGTCCAGGCCGGCGCTCCGAGCTCCTGCGTCACTGACCCGAGATTAACCGGGCCCGGGTCCCGGCACCGATCGGCGCCCCGCTTACCCGACGATCGGGCCGGGTATGCCGGGGCCGTGCGCACAACCTGGATCGCCGCCCTCGCGCTGCTGGTCGCGGGCTGCGGTACGGCCGCGCATCAGACCCGTAGCGCTCACACCGGCACCGGTGCGGTCATCACCCCGAGCGGTCAGCGACTCTCGAGGCTGAGCACCGCCGGCACGCCGCGCGGGGAGCAGACGGTGAAGATCGAGGTGGTCGCCACCTCCTCTCGACCCAACCGCCAGACGCTGGCGCTCGTGCCCGTGTTCATCGACGATCGCGGGCCGCTGCCGTTCGCGCTCGACACCGGAGCCAGCCGGTCGCTGATCTCGGCGAGCCTGGCCGCGCAGCTGCACCTGCCGGCCCGCGGCTCGGCCGGAATGCTCCAGGGCGTGACCGGGACCGCCTCGGCCGAGAACTACGCGGTGGCTTCCTGGCGGGCCGGCAGCGTGGCGCTGCCGCCGGCGCTGATCGCCGCGATCGGCTCGCCCACGGCGGGTGCGGGCGCGCGGCTGCGGGGTCCGGTGGGGCTGCTCGGCTCCGACGTGCTCAGCCGCTACGGCAAGATCGCGATCGACTACGACAAGGGGCTGCTGGTGCTCGACCCGCCGGTCAAATAGGCACGGTCGCCCTTAATGTTCAGCGCCCGCACGACGACATAGGAGAGCCGATGGGTTTCGACCAGTACCACGAACCGCCTGAGGAGCTGCCCCCCGCGACGCGCACATTCGCCCGCCTGTGCGCCTCGCTCACCGAGGAGGCCGAGGCGATCGGCTGGTACGAGCAACGGATCGCGGTCGAGACCGACCCGGAGGCGCTGGCCGTGATGCGTGATGCCCAGGGCGAGGAGTTCAAGCACTTCAGCATGGACCTCGAGTTCCTGCTGCGCCGCGCACCCGCCTGGCGCGAGATCGCCCACGGCGTGCTGTTCCAGACGGGCGACATCGTGGAGCACGGCGAGGAGGCCGAGGCCGAGACATTGGAGGCGGGCGGCGCCGATGAGACCGCCGAGGACGGCTCGCTGGGGATCCGTAGCCTGAAGGGAGCGCGGCGATGAACCACCTGCTCCGCTCGCTGGCACCGATCAGCGATACCGGCTGGAAGCTGCTCGACGAGGAGGCGCGCGAGCGGCTGACCCCCGCTCTGGCCGCGCGCCGCCTGGTCGACTTCTCCGGTCCCCACGGCTGGGAGCACTCGGCCACCAACCTAGGGCGGACCACCCCGCTGGCCTCCGCTCCCTGCGACGGCGTGAGCGGGGTCCAACGGCGGGTACTGCCGCTGATCGAGATCCGGGCCGACTTCGAGCTCTCGCGCACCGAGTTGCGCGACGCCGACCGCGGCGCCGAGGACGCCGATCTCGAGCCGCTCGACAAGGCCGCCCACCAGATCGCGGTGGCTGAGAACAAGGCGGTGTTCCACGGGTGGCATGGCGCGATGACCGGCATCGAGGAGGCCACCCCGCACTCGCCGATCCCGCTCGGTGACACGCCGGACGACTACCCGCGGCCGGTGGCGGCCGCGATCGAGCGCCTGCTCGGACTCGGCGTCAGTGGCCCGTACGGTCTGGCTCTGGGCGGCGAGCAGTACCGGCAGGTGGCCGAGGGCGCTGAGCACGGCGGTTACCCGCTGCTCGATCATCTGCGCAAGATCCTCGAGGGACCGATCGTCTGGGCGCCGGGCGTGGGCGGAGCGCTCGTGCTCAGCCTGCGCGGTGGGGATTTCCTGTTCGAGTCCGGCCAGGACATCTCGCTCGGATACGACAACCACGACGGCGACGTCGTGCGGCTATATCTGCAGGAGAGCTTCAGCTTCCGCGTGGCCACTCCCGAGGCGGCCGTGATGCTCAGCGCGTAGCGGACGACAGCGGGGCGACCAACGCGCGCACGCCTTCGGCGACGGCGAGCATCAGGTCGCGCCCGACTTCCCCGGGCGAGGCCGACGCGGACGCGGCGGTGCTCAGCGGGTCACTCAGGTAAGCGACGTCGACGACGGGTGCCTGGCCGTGCTGGGCGTAGTCGCAGCTCGAGCCCGGCGCCACGGCGTCAGCCGCCGCCTCGGTCGGCGTGGCCCCGTGCTCGTAGTCGTGAAACACGCACCAACTCGTCCGGGGCACGCCCCAGCCATGCGGCCCGGCCAGCGGCGGGCTCAGGTTGACCAGCCCGGAGTCCCATCCCGTGTTCTGTCCGTCGAAGTCGTAGTAGTAGACGCGCTGCACCTGGCTCGACTCGTCCGGCAGCCGCAGGTAGCCCTCGCTGGCCAGCGCCTGCGCCTCGGGGTTGCCGTTCAGGCACGCCGCCCACGTGCCGTCATCGGTCGGGTTGCCGTCGGCGCAGCGGCTGGTCACCGGCTCCTTGCCGCCGTCGGTCAGCCATACGCCGACCTCGGTGAACCAGACCGGCGGGTGGCTCGGGTATACCTGGTCGATCGCAGCGATCGCACCCTGTGCGCTGGGCAGGCCCGAGGAGGCGGGAGGGACGGGGTCGCCGTTGTTCAGCGCGGCATAGGTGACATCGATGTACGGGTTGAGCGCGATCGCGTCGGGTGCGCGCGGGTAGATCCGGGACAGCACCCGGAAGTAACCGCCAAGGTAGTAACAACTCGTCGGGGTGCAGCGCGACGATGAGTAGTTAAACCCGCCGGCCAGGAGCGTGTGGCTCGTGCCCGAGTCGACGTGCTTGGCATCCAGATACCAGTACGCCGCCGCCTGGGCGCTGCCGCCATGACCGTTGCCGCCGGGCGGGACCGCGGAGTGACTTCCGAGCAGGCATTGAGGCGCCGTGCCCGAGGTCACCCACACGCCGTTGCGATGCCGGCAGTCGGTGCTCGAGGTGGCTGCCGCGTAGTTCGAGTCGGGCTCGTTGAACACCTCCCAGTCCGTGACCCCGGGCGCCTGGCGCTCGAGGCCGCTCAGGCCGCACTCGTACTCGGCGTCGGTGGGCCAGATGTCGTCGGGCGAGCCGGCCGGAGCGGTGGTCAGCGAGACCAGCACGTGGCTCGCGCCGACCGTCCGCGCCGCGGCGCTCAGCTCCTGGGTGAACAACGCGGCGGCCGTGCCCGGTCCGGATGGCGAGCGGGCGCATGTTCCAGCCGCGAAGCTCCCCTTCCCGTCGTTGATGGCGTCCCACGGCACGTAGATCCGGGCGTAGCAGATCGACCGAGCGCCGGCCGAGCCGCCGCAGGCCGGCCCGCCCACGAGCTCGGTGAAGTACGGGTTGCTCTGGTATGGAAACGCCGGCGGGTCGCCGGCGAGCGGACCGTCGAGGTTGATCCCCCAGCCGACGGCGGCCGCCGGCGAGGGGGCCACCAGGCAGCACGCTGCAACCGCCGCCACGGCGGCGCACCGCCGGGCTCCCCTCAGCGAGCGGTCAACCAGAGTCCTCGGCCTTCCTTGTTCGGTAACCCGTCGCTCACCAGCTGGCGGACCACCGGGTAGAGGGAGGTCCGGTTGACCCCGAGCTGAGCCACGACGTCGCGCGCGCTGATGCCCGGTGCCACCGCGACCGCCTCGAGTACCGAGATTCGCGCGAGGATCCGATCCTCGAGTTGCTTGAGGTCTTCGATCGCGCTCGACACTGCAGGCACCTCCCCGGTCCACGGAGTTGCACATGACACCCGCAGGTGGATCGTAACGGCGCGCCAGCGCCCCCGGGGACTACCCCCGGGGGCGCGCGTGCCGATCGCTAACCGGCCCGCGGCCGGCTTGCGGACTGCTTCTGGATCGGGAGCTAGTACCCCTGGCCGAGGCTCGAGACCTTCAGCTTGGTCGAGCCGAAGTTGCCACCACCGCAGCGACCGCTGACCTTATAGGTGCCGGCCTTGAGATTGGGGCTCAACGTGATCTTGACCGAGAACGCTCCGTTCG
>JAFAYP010000408.1 GCA_019240305.1 Solirubrobacterales bacterium | reverse complement strand
TGACGCCTGCCGGGCGGCGGTCGCCGTTCGCCGTGCGCCGGTCAAGAACGCCATCGGCTTCAACTACCGCCGGCTGCCCGCGCTGTCGCTGATGAAGCAGCTCATCGACGAGGGCCGGATTGGTGCCGTGCGGCTGTGGCGGGGGAG
This sequence comes from Solirubrobacterales bacterium, assembly GCA_019240305.1. GTDB lineage: Bacteria > Actinomycetota > Thermoleophilia > Solirubrobacterales > Solirubrobacteraceae > Palsa-465. The sequence continues at coordinate 2,226 of JAFAYP010000408.1, read as the reverse complement.
CTGGCTCTCAGACGAGTTCGCCGATCCCGAGATACCGTTCGACTGGCGCTTCGAGCGCCGTCAGGGGGCCAGCACGATCTCCGACCTGGGAGCGCACCTGATCGACCTGGCCGGCTGGATGGTCGGCCCGCTCGACGCGGTCAGCGCGCAATCGCACACGTTCACCGCGTCGCGCTCGGACGGTGCCGGCACCTGGCACGAGGTCGATGTGGACGAGGCGTCCTCCGCGCTCTTGCGCTTCGGCTCGGGCGCGCTCGGGGTATTCGAAGTGGCCAAGACGTGCGCGCGCCGGCCCTGCGATTTCACGCTCGAGGTCAACGGCGAGCGCGGCACGCTTCGGTTCGACTACGCCCGCCTGAACGAGCTGTGGTTCGGCGACGGCGATGAGCCGCCCGAGCTGTACAGCATGCGCCGCGTGCGAGCCGAGCACCCTTCGCACCCCCAGGCGCGCGGCTGGTGGCCGATCGGTCAGGGCATCGGCTACGGCGCGAGTTTCGTCAACCAGATCGCCGATCTGCTCGAGCAGTGGCCGGACGGGACCTGGCAGCCGGATTTCGCCGCGGGCCTCGAGGTGCAGGCTGGGTGCGAGGCGATCGAGCGGGCGGCGGCCGAGCGGCGGTGGGTGTCGCTGGAGGAGGTCAGGCGCGGCTGACGTCAGTCGCCGGCCGCCTCTTCCTCGGGCTCCTCGTACCAGCGCACGCGCTCGCCCACCTTGGCCCGCCAGCGCCACTTGGAGGACTTGGGCGCGGCGTCGATCGTGGCCCACAGACGCTTGAGGCGGTCGTCGATGAGCGCGCGATCGCCGTCGCCCAGCTCGTAGCCGGAGAGGTCTGAGCGGCACCGCTCGATCGTCCCCTGGCAGGTCCGCCACAGGCCCCAGTCGCGCGCGCAGAGCTCGGCGATCAGCTCGGCCTCGAGACCACCGGCGCCGATCTCGTGGTGGTAGCAGAGGTTGTAGATGTCGCGCTCGTCGCGCTCATTCAGCTGCACGATCTGGAGCTTGGTGAGCAGCAGCTCGGCCAGCGGTACGGTCAGCGGCTCGCGGTTCAGGCGCGCGGCGATGGGGATCTCGTGGCACATCGTGAACACGCCCACGAACACGTCGAGCTTGCGCTCGTGCTCGACGTCGACGTACAGGAGGCGATGCGCGCCGTGGAAGGCGTTGAACACCTCGTCCTCGACGTAGCCGAGTGACTGCAGGAGCGCGGCGACGGCGCGCTTGGAGCCTCGGGGGGTGACCACGTCGATGTCGCGCACCTCGCGGTGCAGGAGCGGCCTGGCACCCGGGGCCTGGAGGAACACCGCCACACCGCCCAACAGGCGCATGACGATGCCGGCCGCATCGGCGCTCTCCACCACGCGCCGGCCCTCGGCGACGGGGTCGGCGAGCGCGGGGTTGGCCTCAGGCGACGTGGTGCCCATTCATCCGGCGGTCAGGAGGAAGTCAAGGTAGCTTCCATCCTCGGCGATGTCCACCACCGCGCCGCGCAGCAGGTCGGCGGTGTAGTCGCTGCCGGGGTTGAGGCACAGGGTGTGACCGATCTTCTGCGCGCCACGCGACTCGTGGATGTGACCGTGCAGCCCGACCACCGGCTGGTAGCGCCTGATTGCCTCGCGCACGGCGTGAGAGCCCACCGGCACGAAGCTCGGCCGCCCGCCGCGGATCACGGGCTTGAGCGTCTCGTCGAGCTCCGGGGCGGTGTCCAGCCCCGAGCTATAGGGCGGGCAGTGAAAGTTGACCAGGCTGGGCCGCCCCGCCGGCACCTGATCCATGATCGCGGCGATCCTCTCGCCGAGTGCCTCCTCGGAGTACTCGCGGTCGGTGTTCCAGGGCGTCGGCGTCACGTCGCCGAGGCTGGCCATGAGCACCGGCCCGAGCTCGCACAGCTCGGCTTCCGGACACTCGATCCGCTCGGCCGCGCGGAGCACGGGGTCGATCTCCACCGGGTCGTCGTTGCCCGGCGTGATGATGCAGCGCACGCTCGGATCCAGGCGCTCGCCGGCCAGCTCACACCATCGGCCCACCTGCGCGACGATCTGCTCGCCGAACACGCGGTCGAGCGCGTCCGGGTCCTGCTCGAGCGCGGCGATCTCGTCGGGCTCCATCCGCACCGGGTAAAAGCCGAGCCGGTTGATCTCTGCGTACAGGCGCTCCTCCTCGCCCGCCGGCAGCGTGACCGGCTCGCCGCGCACCTCGGCGTGCAGCGAGCCGTTGTCCGCGGTCAC
>JAFAYP010000378.1 GCA_019240305.1 Solirubrobacterales bacterium | reverse complement strand
CCGCGGAGCTGGTCGAGGTCGACTACGACCCGCTGCCGGCGGTGGCCGATCCGGTGGAGGCGGCAAACGACGAGACGCTCGTGTTCCCGGACCTCGGGTCGAACGTGTGCTTCCACCGCCCTCCGGACGACGCCGACCCACAGCTGCTCGATGGCTGCGAGGTGCGGGTCAAGGGCCGCCTGATCAGTCAGCGGATCTCGGCCCTGCCGATCGAGCCGCGTTCCTCGGCCGCCCAGTTCGAGAACGGGCGGCTCACCACCTGGATCTCCTCCCAGACGCCCCACCAGGACAAGGCCTACCTCGGTGCCATCCTCGGCCTGAGCGCGGATGAGGTGCGCGTCGTCGCGCCGGACGTGGGCGGCGGATTCGGCGCCAAGGGCGCGCGGGTCGAGGATGTGCTGGTCTCGTGGCTGGCACGCGCCACCGGCAAGCCGGTCCGCTGGACCGAGACGCGCAGCGAGAACATGGTCGCGCTGCAGCCCGGCCGAGCGATGGCGCTCGACTTCGAGCTCGGCGCCACGCGCGACGGCGTGATCGAGGCGCTGAAGCTCGACATCGTGGCCGACGCCGGCGCATACCCCAGTCTCGGCGCGTTCCTGCCCAACCTGACCGTGCTGATGGCGAGCGGGGTCTACCGGATCCCCAAGATCGAGGCGAGCATCCGGTCGGTGGTGACCAACACCACGCCCACCGGGCCGGTGCGCGGCGCCGGCCGACCTGAGGCCACCCAGATGCTCGAGCGCGCCATCGACCTGCTGGCGGCCGAACTCTCACTCGACCCCGCCGAGGTCAGGCGGCGCAACTTCATCCCCAACGACGCCTTCCCCTACACCACGGCGTCGGGCGCCCAGTACGACATCGGCGATTACGCCGGGGCGCTGGAGCTCGCCCTGGAGAGCGCCGGCTACGAGGATCTGCGCCGGGAGCAGGCCAGCCGCCGCCAGAACGGGCCCGAGCCGCGGCAGCTCGGCATCGGCCTGAGCGCCTACGTGGAAGTGACCAACGGGATCTCCGAGGAGGAGTTTGGAGCGGTCGAGATCACGGCGTCGGGCGAGGCGATCGTGCGCACCGGTTCGCTCTCGCAAGGCCAGGGCCACGAGACCACGTTCGCCCAGATCGTGGCCGAGCGGCTCGGGCTGCCGATCGAGAAGGTAACGGTTACCCGCGGCGACACCGACGTGGTCCCTCGCGGGACCGGCACCTACGGCTCGAAGTCGACCCAGATCGGCGGGGTGGCCGCCGGGAAGGCGTCCGAGGAGGTCGTCGAGAAGGGCAAGCTGCTGGCGGCGGCCGAGCTCGAGGCCAACCCCGAGGACATGGTGCTGAACGCCGAGGAGGGCGTCTTCCACGTGGCCGGCGCGCCGCAGGCGTCGCTGAGCTGGGGCGATCTGGCCTCGCGGCTGGACTCCCAGGGCCGCCTGGCCGAGCTCGCCGCCGAGGTCGACTTCAAGGCCTCCCAGCCGACGTTCCCGTTCGGCGCCCACGTCGCGGTGGTCGAGGTCGACACCGAGACCGGCAGCGTGCACCTCAAGCGGATCGTCGTGGTCGACGACGCAGGCCGGATCATCAACCCGCTGGTGGCCGAGGGCCAGGTGCACGGCGGCGTGGTGGCCGGCATCGCCCAGGCGCTGTTCGAGGAGCTCGCCTACGACTCCGATGGCAACCCCCAGAACGCGAACCTCGTGACCTACTGCATTCCCGCGGCCACCGAGCTGCCGCCGATCGAGGTGGTGAACATGGAGACCCCCACGCCGATCAATCCGCTGGGGGTCAAGGGAATCGGCGAGTCCGGCACGATCGGGGCCACGCCCGCGGTGCAGAATGCGGTGATCGACGCGCTCTCGCCCTACGGCGTGCGGCACCTGGACATGCCACTGAACGGCGAGACCGTGTGGCGCGCCGTGCAGGAATCCGGCAACAGCCAGGGCTAGGCTCGCCGCCGTCGGGAGAGGCGGTCAGGAGCCGCCGATGAGGACGCCGATCACCACCACGATCGCGCCCGCGCCGGTGACCGCAACCATCGAGTTGCGCAGCGGCACGTGCAGGAAGCGGTAGCGCACCCAGGAGATCACGAACAGCTCGACGACCACCACGCAGCCGGCGACGATCAGCGCGGTGTGGACGTTGTGAATGATGAACGGCAGGGAGTGGAATACGCCGCCGAACGCGGTGGCTCCGCCCGTGATCGCGCCTCGCACGATCGCCGAGCCGCGGCCGGTCTCCTCGCCGGTGTCGGACAGCGCCTCAGAGAAACCCATGCTGACGCCGGCGCCGAGCGCGGTGGCGATGCCGACCACGAGCGCGGTGTGCGAGCTCGAGGAGATGGCCGCGGCGAAGATCGGGGCCAGCGTCGAGACGGTCCCGTCGATCATCCCGACCAGCGCCGGCTGAACGACCCGCAGCACGAACGTCGTGTCATCGAAGCCGGTGCGCCGGGCGATCCAGTGAGTGAGCCGGAAGGTGGAGCTGGCGAACGGCCGGATGGAACCGGGCGCCGTGGCCGGTTCAGCCTCCTCCTCCTCGGCTGGGCTGGCGACGTCCGGGTTCATGCTTGCGGCACTATAGCAAGTGAGTTAGAATAAGGTCTCCCTAATGAGAGCTATGATCTAGCAACTCAGTATGCCCCCGGTATCGGACATCGATCAGCACCTCGTCGGCAAGCTCCGCGAGCGCCACCTGCGGGTCACCCCGCAGCGGATCGTGATCCACCGCGCGCTGTGCGCGCAGTCCCAGCACCTGACCGCCGACCAGGTCCTGGCTCGCGTCTCGGAGACGCTCCCCGGTACCTCGCTGCCCACCGTCTACTCGACGCTCGAGCTGCTCGAGGAGCTCGGCCTCGTCCGGCGGGTGGGCACGGGCAACAGCGCCGTCGTGTTCGACTCGCGGGTCGAGCCGCACGCGCACACGGTGTGCCGCCGCTGTGGCGCGATGGCCGACCTCGAGGGCACCGCGGCGCCCGACGACGCGCTCGCGCGAGCAGGCGCCGCCGGGTTCGTGGCCGACCACGCCCAGCTCGTGGTGTGGGGGCTGTGCTCGGCATGCGCCGCTTGACCACTCCCTGACGCAGGGGACAGCCGCGGGTTGAAACAGTTTTCGGACCCGCACCTGGCGGCGTTGGCGATCATGATCGTGGCCGTCGGCGCGAGCGTGTGGGGAGCACGCCGTCATCCCGGGCGGTGGATACGCGCGTTCTCGCTTGGACTCGCGGCGCTCATCTTCGCGGGGTGGGTCGGCGAATACGTCGCGGACGTGATCCTTGGAACCTGGAGCGTGCAGTACACGCTCCCCCTGCAGCTCACCGACGCCGTGTCCGCGGCTTCGATCGTTGCCCTGCTCACCGGCCGCCGGCGGTTCGTGGAGCTCGCTTACTTCTGGTCGCTCACCGCCTCCCTGCAGGCCGTGATCACGCCCGACCTGGCCCAGACGTTCCCGAGCGTCTTCTACTTTACGTACTTCATCTATCACGTCGGTGCAATCGTGGCCGGGGCCTACCTGGTGTTTGGCCGGCGGCTCTACCCTCGGCCCGGGGCCGTCTGGAGGGTGTTCGGGATCACCTTGGCGTGGACGGCCCTCGCCGGCGCCGGCGACTTGATCACCGGCGGTAACTACATGTATCTGCGCTACAAGCCCGTTCACGCCTCGCTGCTCAGCGTGATGAGCCCGTGGCCTGGATACATCGCCGAGGCGGCCGCGGTGGCACTGGCCATGCTCGTGGTCCTAGCCTTCCTGACCCGGCTGCTCGGCGCGGTGCCACCGGAGCGCGAATCGGCGGAGCTCAGGGCGCAGCCACCGCCGGGAGGAGCCGGAGAGCGCGCTCGCCGGCCAGCGCCCGGCTGAGCGCCACAGAGCCGAGCGTGGCGGCGGCGCAGAGCAGGAGGCCG
>JAFAYP010000310.1 GCA_019240305.1 Solirubrobacterales bacterium | reverse complement strand
CCAGTGCCCGCTCGGGCGCCTCACGCTCGACCGGCTCTCGCGCGCGCTCCACTTCCTCGCGCGCGAAGAAGAGCTAGCTCCTCATCCCTCCAGCGTGGCGCCGGCGTCGATCTGCATCGGCTCCGGCGCCTCGAGCTCGACCGCGCCCCGCACACGCACGCCGCGACCGAACGTGACATCACCGTGCACGACCAGACGCTTGGCTTCGCGCAGTGACGGGGGGCCATCGGGGAAGCGCTGCTCGAAGTCGTCGAGCAGCTTGTAGAACTCGGAGTCGAGCTCGACGTAGGGCAGGTCCTTGGCCCGCTCAGGGACCGGTGCCACGATCATGTCCTCCTCGTCCAGCGTGTAGACGTCGGAGCGAAGGACGAGCAGGTCATCGGTCGTCTTGACCGGCGCAAACCGCGTGCGCGGCACCTGCAGCATCTGCGCGTCCTTGAAGCTGCCGATGGCCGCGCCCATGGCGGTCTCGAGCTGAATCACCTTGGGCGAGCTCGAATCGCGCGGGTCGACCGTCTTGCGGTTGACGATCAGCGGCAGCTCGAGCACGCCGCCCGATTTGTCCAGCGTCTCTCCCAGCACCTGCAGGTCGACCCACAGGCTGTTGGTGTTGTAATAGCGCCAGCGCCGGTAATCGCGGAAGGACTCCTCATCCTCCTCCGGAGTCTGTGCCGTCTCGCGCAGGACCAGCTGCCCGTCCTCGCGGCGGCGCGCGATGTGACCGCCCTTGCGGTCGGCCTCGGTGCCGATGACCACCTCCATCAGGAACGGGATCTCATTACGGTGAAGATGCGTGGCGATCCGCGCGTCACAAGTGGCCCCGAGGTTGTCGGCGTTCGAGATCATCGCGTAGCGGAAGTCCTGCTTAAGCAGGGCGTCGAGCATTCCCGAGCCGCGCAGCGCCGGGTACACGTCGCCGTGGCCGGGCGGGTTCCATTCCAGCGCCGGATCTTTCTCCCAGCTGATCGGCTCGAGCTCCTCGGCCTCGAGCTTGGGCACCATGCTCTGGAGGAAGTCGAGGGGCAGCCCGACGTCGAGATCGGGATAGGCCTCCAGCGCGCGCAGCGTCTCCTCGCGGGTGGCCTTGCTGTTCATCAGCACGAGCGGCAGCCGCACGCCGTGGCGCCGGCGCAGGGCCAGCGTCTGGCCGACGATGACGTCGAGGAACGAGCGTCGGTCACGCACCTCGACCAGCGACTTGGGGCTGCGCAGTCCCATGCTGGTGGCCAGGCCGCCGTTCAGCTTGATCACCGCCACGCGGTCGAGCACGCCGGCATCGGAGTCCGGAAGCTGATCGAGCGCATCGACGTCGCCGGCCGGCTCGAGCTCGGCGCTTGGCAGCATGGCCGACTCGCCCCCGACCATCCGCTCGTAGGCGCTGCGGAAGCTGCGGATCGCCTCCTCGGGCTGGTCCGCGTCCCGCATCTTCGCCTCCGCCGCTTTGAGACCGTCCTCGCTGGTCACGCTTGCCCGTAGTAGGCCTGCGGGCCGTGTTTGCGCTCGTGGTGCTTATCGCGCACCGCGGCTTGGAGGGGCTGGGCACCCGGCTCGAGCAGCTTAGTCAGGAGCGTCATGCGGGCGACCTCCTCGAGGGTGATGGCTACCTCGATCGCCTTGGCCGCAGTCGCCCCCCAGCAGAACGGAGCATGCCCGCGGGCCAACGCGCAGGGCACCTCGGACGGTCCGCCGCCCTCGGAGATCGTCTCCACCAGCACCGTTCCGGTGGAGCCCTCGTAGTCGCTCTCCACCTCTTCCTCGGTCAGCGCGCGGGTCACCGGGATCGGACGAGCGCACAGGTCGGCGTGGGTCGTACCGAGCAGCGGGATCTCGCGCCCCGCCTGCGCCCAGGCCGTGCTCCAGGTGGAGTGGGTGTGCACGACCCCCCCGATCTCCTCGAACGCCCGGTACAGGAGCAGATGGGTCGGGGTGTCGGTGGAGGGCCTGCGGTCGCCTTGCACCACGTTCCCGTCGAGGTCCACCACCACGATGTCCTCGGCGGTGAGCTCGTCGTAGGCCACCCCGCTGGGCTTGATGGCAACCACGCCCTCGTCGCGATCGATCCCGCTGGCGTTGCCCCAGGTCAGCGGCGCGAGGCCATACTTCGGCAGCGCGCAGTTCGCTTCGAGAACCTCCTCGATCAGACCCAAGGCGCTTTCAGATCTCCACGTACTCGAGGTCGAGCAGTTCGGCCAAGCGGCGCCAGCGGACGGCCTGCTCGCCGAGGTTCATCACGAAGTGGTGCGGTCCGCCCAGCGTCAGCCAATCGTCCATGAATGCCCTCATACCCCGTTCGGGGCGGAAATGAAAGTGATGCATCTCGACCTTGGGCAATTCCGGCGTGTCGAGCACCTCGCCCTGGCCCACCACCAGGCGATAGAGCTCGCCCTCGAGCGGGACGAGCGCGGCCGTCGTGGCCGGTCCGGGCTGGGCCATGAACACCGGTGTGGGCGGGTTGTCCAGCCGCCCGATCCCGAGCGGGCGGTCGATCAGGCGCACCGGGCGGTCCGCGCGCGCGATCTTCCAGTTGCCCTCCCCCATGTGGCTGATCAGCATGGAGTCGAGTTCCCAGTCCATCGCGTACATCTCGCTGAAGTGGGCGTCTCCGATCAGGGTTTGGCCGGCGCACATCAGTGTGGCCGTGTTGGTGTCGCCCTCGGCCGCGAACCCGTAGCCGTCGGCCATCAGAGCTGAGGCGGCCAGCAGCGGCAGCTGCTCGAAGCGCCCGTCGCCGCCGATCGAGTCGAAGTGGAACGAGAAGCCGGCGTATCCCTTGTCCTCGAGCAGCCCGCGCAACGCGACCTCGAACCGGGCCGCGTAGGCGTGGCGCTCGCGGGGCAACTCGGGAGCGATCTCGAACTGCTCGCGGTGGCGCTCGATCACGGCGTCCACCTCGGCGTCGGACACCGCGCGGATCCGCTCGACCACGGGTCCGAGATCCTCGGCCACCACCATCGCGCCGAGGCGGCGCAGCATGGCCGGCGGGTCATACAGGATGTCGCCCATGCCGTTCATCGGGTAGCCGAGCAGTGCCACCCGAGTACGCCGCAGGCTGCTCACGGTCTGGGCGGCGCGGGCCCAGTCCTCGAAGGCCTGCTCGAACTCGGGCGACTGCCAGTCGCCGGTGATCACCGAGAACGGCACCCCGCAGCGCACGAGCGCGTTGGCCTGATCCTGGGCGCCGTGGATCCCTTGGTTATAGGTCAGGTCGTCCATGTCCCACTGCGCGGTCACGCTGCGCTCGGGCTGGATGTTGGCCAGCATGATCGGCACCGGGGTGTCGAGCAGAGCGCGCACCGTGCGCATGGCCGGCCCGTAGGTGAGCATCACGATCGCGACCCCGTCGACGCCCGCATCCAGGAGCTCGCGCATGACGGCCTCGACGTCGTCCCGGTTGCGCGCGGGGCGGGGGAAGCGGACATCGGCCACCCCGGCCAGGCGCTCGGCGACCGCGCGGGCGTAGTTCGCCTGGTGCTCGGTGATGCCCGGGATCATCTCGTCGTAGAGCTCCTGCATGATCCCCAGTAGCCCGATCTGCGGTAGCCGGCTCACGCGCCTCTCCCTTCGGTTCGGATTCGCTTCAGCTCGTGCATCAGCCGGACCTCGGAGCGGCCGAGAGTGTCGTACAGCGTCCGGTAAATCTCGTACACGCGGTCGTAGGTCGCCTTGGCGTCGAGGTCGGGTTCGTAAGTGCGAACCCGCTTGGGGCGCGTCGCCTCGATCGCAGCGCCGATATCGTCGAACACACCGGCGGCCACGGCGCCGAACAGCGCCGCGCCCCGAGCCGGGATCTCGATCACCTCCGGGACATGGACACGGCGCCCGCTGGTGTCGGCCAGCAGCTGCATCATCAGCGGGCTGCGCTCGGCGATGCCGCCACAGGCGACGATCTCCGAGAGCATCAGGCCGTGCTCCTCGAAGTTCTCCATGATCCTGCGGCTGCCGAAGGCGATCGACTCGAGCAGCGCGCGGTAGATCTCCTCCCGCGTGGTCTGCAGCGTCAGCCCGAAGATGGCCCCGGTCAGGTCCGCATCGGCCAGGATCGTGCGGTTGCCGTTCCACCAGTCGAGTGCGACGAGACCGGTTTCGCCGGGGGCAAGCTTCGCTGCCTCCTTCTCGAGCGCGGCGTAGCTGTCGGGGTCCTGGGCGAGCTTCTCCACGAACCAGGCGAGCATGTCGCCGACCGCGGCCTGTCCCGCCTCGTACCCGTAGAGCCCGGGGAGGATCCCGTCCTTGACCACGCCGGTGATGCCGGGCAGCCGCCGCTCCTCGGGGTGGACGATCATGTCGCAGATCGAGGTGCCGATCACGATCACGAACGTGCCCGGATCCTCGACGCCGACGCCCGGGACCGACACCCACGCGTCGACGTTGCCCACCGCGACCGCGGTGGACTCGGACAGCTTGAGCTTCTTGGCCACCTCGGAGCGGAGCGTGCCGGCGCTGGAGCCGAGGGGGACGAACGTGTCACCCAGCTTCTCTCCCGGCCGGTTGAAGCCGGGGTAGGCTGCCTCGAAGTAGTCGGCTCCGGGCAACCCCTCCTCGGGAGACCACATCGCCTTGAAGCCGGCGGTCGCGGTCTGCCGGCACTGCGAGCCCGATAGCCACCAGATGACCCAGTCGGTCGCCTCGATGAACGAATCGCACGCGTCGTAGACCTCGCGATCCTCGAGCCACACCTCGATCAGCTTGGGGAAGTACCACTCCGAGGAGATCCGGCCCCCGTAGCGCTCCAGGAAGTCCTCGCCGCGCTCGAGCGCCACCTCGTTCAGCCGGTCGGCCACTGGTTGGGCCGCGTGATGCTTCCACAGCTTCGGCCAGGCGTGTCGGCGCTCTCGCCACTCATCGAGCGTGCACAGCGGTACACCCTGGGAGGTCGTCGGCAGCACCGTGCACGAGGTGAAGTCGATCCCGAGCCCCACCACCTGCTCGGCGTCGACCCCGCTCTCCTTCATGACCGCGGGGATCGCGCGCTGGAGCACGGTCACCCAGTCATCGGGGTCCTGCAGCGCGTAATCGTCGGGCAGCCGCTCGCCGGTCGAGGGCAGCTTCTGATCGATCACCGCGCTCGGATAGCGCACCGCGTTCGCGGCGACCACGTCGCCGCTGTCGAGGTCGACCAGGACGGCCCGCCCCGATTCGGTGCCGAAATCCACGCCGATCGCGTACGACGATCGACCTCGGCCCGCGCCGGCTTCAGGCGCCGGCGTTCTGCACCTCCTCGAGCTGACGTCGATAAGCCGAGACCATCAGCTCGGTGAGCTCCTCGATCGACGTCTCGTGCACCTGCACGTCGAGGGTGATGCGACCGCCGTTCATGATGTTGAGCCGGTCGCACAGCTCGAACAGATGGGCGTAGTTGTGGTCGATCACGATGATCGAGACCCGGCCGCTCGAGGACAGGTCCTTGACCAGATCGATGATCAGGCGTGACTCGCGCGCCCCCATCGCTGACAGCGGCTCGTCGAGCAGCAGGATCTTGCTCGCCGAGCGCACGGCCCGGGCGACCGCGATCGCCTGCCGCTGACCACCGGAAAGCTGCGCGGCCTCGGCGTCCACGCTCGGCACATTCACGTTGATGTCGTCGAGGTACTGGCGTGCGAGCTTGCGCATCTCACCCTTGTTGAGCAGGCGCAGCGGCCCGAGCCGGGTCAGCTCGTGGCCCAGGAACAGGTTCTGGAACACGCTCAGTTGGGGGATCAGCGCGAGATCCTGGTACACCGTCTCGATCCCCTGGGTCCGGGCGTTCTCGACCGAGCTGAAGCTCACGCGCTGTCCCCCGAGCACGATCTCTCCTCCGTCCGGCCTGTGGAAGCCGCTGAGGATCTTGACGAATGTGCTCTTGCCGGCCCCGTTGTCCCCGACGAGTCCGAGCACCTCGCCCTGGCGCAGATTGAGGTCGATGCCGCGCAGGACCGACAGCGCGCCGAAGCGCTTGGTCACGCCGCGGACCTCGAGCACGGGCTCGCCGTTGGCGGCGGGAGGCGTGGGCTCGGCGGGTTGGGCGGCGGTGCTCATCTGCCCCTCGAGCGGGCGATCAGCCGGTCGAACTGGACGTTCAGCGCCATCGCGATGATGATCACCACGCCGACGTAGATGAAGAACTGGTTCGTGCTCACCCCGGTCAGGGTCAGCCCATCCTCGAGGAGGCCGATCAGGATCGCGCCGATGAACGCCCCGAGCACCGTCCCCCGCCCGCCGGTCAGTGCCGTTCCGCCGATCACGCAGGCGCCAATGGCGTACAGGATGTAGTCGACGCCAAAGTTGCCGGGGTCGAGGCTGCCGTACTTGACCGCGTCGACGATCCCGATCAGGCCGGCCAGGAACGAGGCGATCACGAAGCACCACACCTTGACGCGCCGGGTCGGTACCCCGGCCTCGGCCGCACCGATGAGGTTGCCGCCGGTGGCGATGATCCGAACGCCGAACCGGGTTCGGTTCAGAAGCACGCCGAGGACAATCGTGATCGCCACCACCCAGAGGATCTCGGCCCACTTCCAGGAGCCCATGGCCTGGGCGACGAACCCCGTCTGCCCGCTCAGGGGGATCGGGCTGCCTTCGGCGTCGTGCGAGGCGACCAGCACCACCCCGTAGAGGATGAAGTTCGTGGCCAGCGTCGTGACGAACGAGGGCACGTTCAGGCGCACGGTGATCAGCCCGTTGACCGCGCCCACGAAACAGCAGGTGAGGAGCGCAACGACGATCGCCAGCACGAGCGGCAGACCGTCGTTGTGCATCCAGTACATCATCCACGGGGAGAACAGGAAGACCTGACCGATGGACAGGTCGATCTCGGCGATCACGAGCAGCAGCACCGATCCGACCGCGATCGCGCCAATCGGCCCCGCGTAGCCGGCCGCCGAAGCCAGGCTCAGCGAGCCGGTGAACGTCGAGCCGGCCTTGATCGTGAAGTACAAGAACAGCCCGATCGTGATGATGACCGGGGTCAGCTCGCGCTGATATAGGAACAGCCGGAGGACGCGCATCCCCGGCGAGACAGCTTCGCGCTGCTGCCCCGGAAGGTTGGTCTCCGGGGCAGCAGCGGGAGTTGGAGCGGCTGATGGCACGCTAAGCGGCGATCAGATCGATCAGGTCGAGATCGAGGACGGCGGCGAGATGGACTTCTTCGCCGAGGACGTTCCCTCAAACCGGCTCGGCGTGAGGTAGGGCGTGACGTTCGCCTTGGTGACGATGCCGATGCCCGTGTCGGTGTCGGTCGGCCTCATCAGCCCGCCCGACACGTTCCACAGGTAGAGCTGCATGATCGTGTCGAACCCCTGCAGGTAGGCCTGCTGATCGATCGTGGCAGTGACGTAGCCGGCCTGGATGGCCTGCACGACCGGCAGCCCGACGTCCCAGACCGACGCGCCGACCTTGCCGGTCAGGCCCTGGCTCTTGATGAACTGGGCGACCGCGTTCGAGTCGCCGCTGTCCACGGCCATCATCCACTTCACGTCCTTGTTGCCGGCGTACCACGAGGTGATCTTGTTGTACTCCGGCGCGCCCTCGGTGGCCGAGGTCCCGACCTCGACGAACTTCACGCCGGCCTGCGTCAGGACCGGCTTCGCGCCGTCGATCCTCGGCTGGATGTTCCCCGTCCCCGGCGTTGCGATGATCCCGGCGACGAGATCGCCCGACTTGATACCGGCCTTGAGGATCGCCTCACCGACCGCGGCGCCTGCGGTGAGGTTGTTCTGGCCGACGTAGGCCATCCGGTTGTTCTTCACACCGGTGGAGACGTCGGCGTTGTACGCGATCACCGGAATGCCCGAGCTGAGCGCGGTGTTGACGGGCGAATTGAACGCGGTGTTGTCGATCAGGCAGCACCCGATCCCGCTCGCCTTGGCGGCGATCGCCGAGTTGAACGCCGAGACCATCTCGCTGACGATCGAGTTGTTGGAGCCCGTCCACTGGAACGAGGAGCCGGTCAGTGCACAGGCGTCCTGGCATCCGTAGATCGTGGCGGTGAAGAACGAGTTCGTCGTCACGTGGTTGACCATCACGAAGTGGTGGCTCCCACTGCTTCCGAAGGGCCCTGAGCCGCCACCGCTCGACGTCGCCGCCTTCGACGTCGTGCTCTTGCTCGAACCGCAGGCCTCGAGCACGGTCGCCGCGATCGCCGCCGCGCTACCGGTCAGCGCGGTGCGGCGGGTGATCTGCCGCAGGCGCTTGTACGGGGTGTCCTCATCCTTGCGCTCGTCCCACTCGAGCCGCTCGATGGCATCGCCCACTAAATCTTCGTCTGACACGTCTACTCCTCCTCTTGTCCGGCCGGAACCGACCTCGGTGCGTACGCCGTCAGAAGCGTTTGCGCTGCTCACTCCCTCCGTCGTCCCGCCTACGGTTGTGGCTCGAGTGCGCCCCACACGCGCATCCTATGCTCACCGCGCACCGCGGTGGCTAGAACCACGCAAAAAGCCCTCTCTCGCCTGTGATGCGGCGGGCATGTTAGCGATCACAAGCGACGGGTGTCAATGTCGCCGGGTGACTCCCAAAGCCTTCCTAACATCAACGCGCCGGGGCCGGTCCGGTGCTGCCCCGGACGATCAGCTCGGGCGGCACGAGCGGCTCGGTTGAGGCGCGCCGCCCGGTCTCGATCGTGCGCAGCAGCATGCGCAGGCTGCGCCGCCCCATCTCGATGAAGTCCTGGCGTACGGTGGTCAGTGGCGGTTGGAAGTAGGCCGCTTCGGGAATGTCGTCGAAGCCGACGACGCTGACCTCTCCCGGGATGTCGCGTCCGGCCTCGTGCAGGGCGCGGAGCACTCCGAGCGCCATCTGGTCGTTGGCCACGAACACCGCTGTCACCTCCGGGTCGCGACTCAGTTGCCGGCCCAGCTCGTAGCCGGCACGCGGGCTCCAGTCGCCCACCAGCGGCTCGGGCACCTCGACTCCGGCCGCTCTAAGCGTCGCCTGCCATCCCTGGCGCCGCTGCCTGGACTCGATGAAGTCCGGCGGTCCGGTGATGTGCCACACCGTGCGGTGGCCGAGGTCGAGGAGGTGACGGGTGGCGTTGACCGCGCCGGCCACCTGATCGACCGCAACCACCGGCGCCCCGTGCTCCGGTCCCGCCTCCGCTGCCACCAGCGGGACGTCGAACGGCGTGTCCAGCAGGGCCTCGCCGGCCTCCGCGTGCGGCGCGATGACGAGGATGCCCTCGACTCCCTGGCGACGCAGCCGCTCGACCGCGTCTGAAACCGAGGAGCGGTTGAGCGCCTCGAGGCTGGCCACGATGATGAAGTAGCCCGACTCGTGCGCCGCGCGCTCGATTCCGAACAGGGTCGAGGCCGGCCCGTACAGCGTGGTGTCGAAGCTGACCACTCCGAGCGTCTTGGACCGGCCGGTGACCAGCGCCCGGGCGACCGGGTTGGGCCGATAGCCCAGCTCCTGCATCGCCGCCATCACCCGCTCCCGGGTTTCCGGCCGCACGTGCGGACTGCCGTTGATCACGCGCGAGACCGTCTGATGGGAGACGCCCGCCAGTCGCCCGACGTCGGACATCACCGGGGCGCGCGTGCGAGCTCGCGTCCGCGCGCGGGAGGCCGGCAGGCCGTCATCGCCCGATCCGGCCGGCCCTATGTCGTCCCCGGACTCCATTTTGCGCTCCTCTCGCGGCTCGCCCGGCGCGCGGCGGCGTCATCCCGGAAAATCCTTGCCGAGCGCGGCATGTTAGCGCTAACTGAGGCGTGGGAACATGCCCGAAACGGACCGCGGAATAAGATCGCGCCGCACCCCGTCGACCCCGAAGGAGCGCCGTATGAAGACCAGCCTGGGCATCTGGGCGTTCGGCCCGATGATCACGCGGTTCGTGCCCGCCGGCTACCAGCCCGAGCACGGCTACGAACCGGAGCCGGTGGCCGAGAAGGTCCATCGCGCCGTCGAGGGGCTCGGCGATCTGATCGACGGCTACGAGTTTCACTATCCCGACGAGCTCTCGCCCGAGAACCTCGACGAGGTCCGGGCGGCCCTCGGCGATCACGACATCTACTGCATCGCGGGTGGCCTGCACCTCAACCCGCGCTTCGGCCGCGGCGGGCTGGTCAACCCGGATCCGAAACTGCGCGCCGAGGCGCGGCAGATCGTGCGCGAGGCGGCCGACTTCGCCGGATCACTCGGCGCGCACCTGATCATCTGGCCGGGCGGCGAGGGCTACAACTACCCGTTCCAGTCGGCTTACGTCGACTCGTGGAACTGGCTGATCGAGGGCTTGGCGGAGGCGGCCAGCGCGTGCGCGTCGCACGGCGTCAAGCTGTTTTTGGAGCACAAGAACTCCGAGCCGGCGATGAAGATCCTCATGCGCAACATCGGCATGTGCCTGTTCGTCGTCCACAAGCTGCGCGACCAGGGGCTCGACAACGTGCAGATCAACATGGACTGGCAGCACCTGATCATGAACGGCGAGCACCTGCCGGAGTACGCCGCGCTGTTGGCCTCCGAGGGCCTGCTCGGCCACCAGCACGGCAACTCGGGGTGGGGCACCTTCGACGACGACAACATGGTCGGCGCCACCGCGTTCATGGAGACGCTCGAGCTGGCCCTCGAGTTCCGCCGCGCCGGATACGGCTCGGGCGGCGAGCGGCTCGGCTTCGACCTCTATCCGTATACCGAGGACCAGGTCGGCGCCGTGCGCCGGTCGGTGCTCCAGTGGCAGTTCATCGACTCGGTGGCGGCCCGGATCGACGATGCCGCGCTGCGCGAGGCGCAGACCGCCAAGGACGCCGTCCGCGCCTACGAGATCGTCTACGCGGCATTGGGGGCCTGATCGGAGCGACGGCTCGCGAGGATCCTGTGCAGCCGCTCCGCTTCCTCCCGCGGTCGCTCGTCGAGCCGCTCTTCGGTGGCTCGCACGGTCACAAGCCCCCGCGCGAGCATGTCGGCGTCGCGCTCGCGATCGGTTTCGAACGCCGGCTTGCCGCTGTGGAACGGCCAGCTGTCGAGCTCGACGATCACCCGCTCGCGCACGAACAGTGCATCGACGAGGTAGCCGCACACCGGCGCTCCCATCACCGGCGCCGGCAGACCATGGGCCGCGCAGAAG
>JAFAYP010000230.1 GCA_019240305.1 Solirubrobacterales bacterium | reverse complement strand
ACGCCGTAGTGCAGGGCGACGGTGGCCTGGATGTTCTCGATGGAGACGGCGGGTCGGCCGGGCCGGGGATGGATCTCGTCGAGGACGCTCTCAGCGAGTCGCGCATCGATCGGGAGTTGCGTGAGTGAGTGATAGGCGACCACCCGGATCAGCGCGCCCTCGAGTTGCCGGACGTTGTCGGCGACGCGGTCGGCGATCAGCTCGAGCACGGAATCCTCGTTGATGGAAACGCGGTCGAGCGCGGCACGCTTGCGGAGAATGGCCACGCGCGTGGCGAAATCGGGCGGTTGGATGACCGCCACCAGGCCCGAGGCAAACCGCTCGCGTAGCCGCTCCTCGACCGACACGAGCTGGCTGGGAAGCCGGTCGCAGGTGAGGACGAGCTGGCGGCCCGTCTCGTACACGGCGTTGAAAGTGTGGAAGAACTCCTCCTCGGTCTTCGCCTTGCTGGCCAGGAACTGCACATCGTCGATCAGCAGCACGTCCGCGTCGCGATAGGCCTGTTTGAAGTGGTCGAGCGAGCGGGCTCCGAGCGCGCGGATGAACTGGTTCGTGAATGTCTCGACGGTCGTGTACCGGACCCGCGCACCACCACCGAACGCCTTGACGTAGTTCCCGACGGCGTGCAGGAGGTGGGTCTTGCCGAGCCCCGGTGGAGCGTGGAGGAATAGCGGGTTGTAGGCCTGGCCTGGGTGCTCCGCGACCGCCAGTGCGGCCGCGTGCGCCAGGCGGTTGCCGTCGCCGATGATGAATTGGTCGAAGTTGTAGCGGGGGTTCAGCGCGGAGCCGGCCTCGAGATTGGCCGCCTCGCGTCGGGGACTTGCCTGCCCCGGACCCGCGTCGCCAGGGCTCGCGAGCTCGACCCGCAGATCAGCTCCGAGGACGCGTTTGGCGCAGCCCTCGAGGACACGCCCAAAGCGCTTGGCGACCCACGGGCGCGTGACGGCCGGAGCCTCGATGACGAGCTGGCCGTCCTGGAGTGATCGCAGCGCGAGCGGCTCGAGCCAGATCTCGAACGTCGACTCGCCGACGGTCCGCCGGAGCTCGGCGCGGAGCTCGCGCCAGGCAGCGGTGGGCTCGAGGTGCACGGACAGCGGCAAGCGACCCCTTGCGGGATGAGTCGAGGACAGTTGCGAGGGAGGGCCGGCGACGGCGCCCCGGGGTGGGCGAATATACCAGCGGCGCGCGAGCCGGATTTCGGCTCATCAGGGCCGTGGACGCAAAGCGCGACAAAAAGCGCGAAGCGGCTTCCTGGAGCCCGGAGCCGGGTTGATCGCCACCACCCGAACGCCTGCCGCAAGTACCGGAATCGACCCTGCGTATACTGGCCTTCAGTCCCGCTCTGGGGTCGTGAGCCATGAAACGCACATACCAGCCAAAGAAGCGCAAGCGCGCACGTACGCACGGGTTTCGCACCCGGATGCGGACCCGCGCCGGCCGGCTCACACTCAAGCGCCGGCGCGCGAAGGGTCGCAAGCGCCTGACGGTCTGATGGTGGGCCTGCCGGGGGCTCGTCCGCGGGCCGGGCGCGGGCGCCTGTCGCGCAGTGCCGACTTCGACCGCGTGTTTCGCCAGGGCCGCTCGCATGCCGGCCGGGAGCTCGTGCTCTACGTGTTCCCGCGTGGTGAGGGCGATCCTCCCCGGCTCGGACTGTCGGTCTCCCGGAAGGTCGGTGGCGCCGTGCAGCGCAACCGGGTCAAGCGCCTGCTCCGCGAGGCTTTCGAGATGGATGGCGGACGACTGCCAGCTGGCACAGACGCCGTGGTGGTCGCCCGGCACGAAGCAAACGCTCTAGCTGAGCGTGAGGGCCTGGACGGAATCCGTCGTGCCCTCGGGCAGTTGCTCGCGCACGTCGCCGAGCCGGGTCGCGAGCAGGAGACATCGTGATGCGTGTCCGTGTGGGACGGCTGCGATGACCCTGCTCCGCTCCCTCGCGGTCCTCCCGATTCGGGTCTATCAGAAACTGTTCTCGCCGCTGTTCGGACAGCGTTGCCGCTATTACCCGTCGTGTTCGGAATATGCCGCGCAGGCCATTGGCAGATTCGGCATACTCCGAGGGCTTGTCCTGGCCGGCTGGCGGCTACTCAGGTGCAACCCCTGGAGTGACGGGGGGTTCGACCCCGTCGAGGACCAGCGACTGTTCAAGCCCCGGGTTCCAGCTCCCAGCGCCTGACCGTGTTCGTCTCAGCCAACATCTTCCAGCCGCTGATCGACATCTTCGAGGCGGTCCTCAAGTTCTTCCACAACAGCGTGGGGATCTCCTGGGGCTTCTCGATCGTGCTCCTCACCGTGGTCATGCGCGCGATCCTCGTGCCGCTCACCGTCAAGCAGTTCCATTCGATGCAGAAGATGCAGCACATGCAGCCGCAGCTCAAGGCGCTGCAGGCGAAGTACAAGGACGACAAGCAGCGCCAGCAGCAGGAGATGATGAAGTTCTACAAGGAGAACCAGATCAACCCGCTGGGCTCCTGCCTGCCGCTGGTCGCGCAGCTGCCGGTGTTCATCTCGCTCTTCTACATGCTGCGCCAGGACTTGCGGAAGAACATCTGTCTGCCGACGCAGCAGAAGCACTGGGCGCAGTACGCCGCCCAGCACCACGTCTCGCTCCATCAGGCCATGGCGAACACCGTTCCCTGCGGGTCCAACAACGGTGCTGGCTTCCTGTTCATCCCCGACCTGACCAACAAGGCGACCGGTGTGGTGCTGGTCGTGCTGCTTGTGCTCTATGTCGGCTCGCAGCTCCTTTCCAGCCTGATGATGTCGAGCCCGATGATGGACCCGAACCAGCGGAAGATGATGATGGTCCTGCCACTGTTCTTCGTCGTCATCGTCATCAACTTCCCGGCCGGGCTGCTCGTCTACTGGATCACCACCAATCTGTGGACGATGGGACAGCAGTACCTGGTGCGCAAGCTGATCGGGCCACCGACGCCACCCGTCGGCGGCCCCCCAGACGCCGGAGGCGGTGGGGGTGGACCCAATGGTGGCGGCCCATCCGGGCCCAACGGCTCCGGTGGCGGCGGTATCAGTGAGCGCCTCCGCGGGCGTCTGAAGCCCGAGCCCGAGCCCGAGCCGGCCGGTGTGGGCGGCGCCTCGCGCCGGGG
>JAFAYP010000216.1 GCA_019240305.1 Solirubrobacterales bacterium | reverse complement strand
ACATGTCCTCGAGCAAGCGGTGGCGATCCCAGCCATCGACCTGGATCTCGACCCGGAACGAGGTCTCGGCGTCGCCGTCCCACGAAACCTCGGTGAAGCGCTCGGGGTCGCGCTTGAGCACGGCGACGTTGGGGCAGTCGCCGCGGTGGATGGTGATGCCCCGCCCGAGCGATATGTAGCCCACGATCGGGTCACCAGGCACCGGACGGCAGCACTTGGCCATGCGCAGCATCACATCGTCCACCCCCTGCACGGTGATGCCGTACTTCGAGGAGGAGGTCGTGGGACGCGAGCGCCGCCGGCGGGTCTGCAGGAGGTCGTCGGCCGCCGTGGGCTCGGCATCGGCCGCTTCGCCCTCCTTCAGGCGCTGCATGACCTTGTTGACGACGACCTTGGCCGAGATCTTGGCGCCGCCCAGCGCGATGTAGAAGTCGTCCGCCTTGCGGAAGCCCATCTCGCGGATCACATCCGCCAGCAGCGGCGAGCCGACGATCTTCTGGGCGGGCAGGCCCTGCTTGCGCAGGTGCTCCTGGAGCAGCTCGCGTCCGGTGTGCTCGGAGTCCTTGCGCGACTCGGCCTTGAACCACGCCTTGATCTTGTTGCGCGCCCGCGTGGTCTTGACCAGCGCCAGCCAGTCCCGCGATGGCCCCCGCTCGCGCTTGGAGGTCAGGACCTCGACGATGTCGCCCGAGCGCAGCTGGTAGGAGAGCGGGACGATCTTGCCGTTGACCTTCGCCCCGACGCAGCGGTGGCCAACGTCGGTGTGGATCTCGTAGGCGAAGTCCAACGGAGTGGCGCCGGCGGCCAGCGATTTCACCTCGCCCTTGGGAGTGAACACGAAAACCTCGTCCTCGAACAGGTCGACCTTGAGGGTCTCCATGAACTCGCGCGGGTCGGCTTCCTCCTGCTGCCAGTCGAGCAGTGAGCGCAGCCACTTGAGCTTGTTCGGTTCGGAGCTGTGCGGTCCTGGCCCGCCGCCGTCGCGCGCGTCGCCCTCCTTGTACATCCAGTGCGCCGCGATCCCGAACTCGGCCAGATCGTGCATCTCGCGGGTACGGATCTGGATCTCCAGCGGCCGCCCCTCCGGCCCGATCACCGTCGTGTGCAGCGAGGAGTACATGTTGAACTTGGGCATCGCCACGAAGTCCTTGAACCGCCCCGGCAGCGGCTTCCACAGCGAGTGGATGACCCCGACCGCGCCGTAGCAGTCCTTGACCGAGCCGACGATCACCCGCATCGCGGTGAGGTCGTAGATCTCGTTGAACTCGCGCCCCTTCTTGGTCATCTTGGCGTAGATCGAGTAGAAGTGCTTGGCGCGTCCGGAGATCTCGGCGTGGATCCCAAGCTCGTCGAGCTCCTTGTTCAGGTACCCGGCGGCCTGGTTGACGTAGCGCTCGCGCTCGGCTCGCTGCTGGGCGACCAGACCCTTGATCTCGTTGTACTTGCGCGGGTGAAGCGTCTGGAAGGCGAGATCCTCGAGCTCCCACTTGATCGCGTGGATGCCGAGGCGGTGGGCGATCGGCGCATAGATGTCGAGCGTCTCACGCGCCTTCTCGATCTGCTTCTGCTTGGGCAGAGCCGAGATCGTGCGCATGTTGTGCAGCCGGTCGGCCAGCTTGATCAGGATGACCCGGATGTCGGTGGCCATCGCGACCATCATCTTGCGGTAGTTCTCGGCCTGCGCCTCGTCGCGCGACTGGAAGGTCAGCCCGGTCAGCTTGGTCACGCCGTCGACCAGGCCGGCGACCTCGTCACCGAACGCCTCGCGGACCTCCTCCAGCGAGGCCGAGGTGTCCTCGACCGTGTCGTGCAGCAGCGCCGCGCACAGCGTCTCGGTATCGAGTCGCATGCCGGCGCAGATCTTGGCCACGCCGACGGGATGCACGATGAAGTCCTCGCCGCTGCGCCGGCGCTGGTCGGCGTGGTGCACGCACGCGTAGACGAACGCCTCCTCGACCCGCTCGCGGTCGATCGCGGCGGCCGACTCGTGCGCGTGCTCCTCGACGATCGCGAACAGATCGCCGAGCAGGCGCGTCTCGGTCTCGGTCAGCTCCGAGCGCTCGACGACCTCGCCCTGGGCAGGCGGATGGGCCACCCGGTCAACCGGCGGGCGGGAGGCGAACACCGCCGACCCGGCGGCGTCCTCACGCTCCGGCGCCCCCGCGCCATCCTTCTGCCGGGCCCGGCTCAGCCTCCTAGGAGTTGATTTGCGCTGCTCAGGAATCGTCGTCCGTCCTCGTAGAGCTCTGCGTACACCCTGTACGCCGGCGAGCGCTCGAGCGCCGTCGGCGCTGCACTCGCCATTGCCAGGGCCGGCAGATCCCGGTCAAGGCTGACGAGCTCGAGCTCCGCGAGGACCCTGATCAGCCGGGCCGCCAGCCGGGGCGGGCGACCATGCGGACCGTCTCCGCGGAGCAGGTGCTCGAGCTCCTCGCCGGTCGCCCTCCCCCGCAACCTCAGGCTCCGGTAGAAGGCCGCGAGCGAAGCACGCAGACCGTACTCCAGCTCGTGCATCTGCTGTGCAAAGCGTAGCTCAGGCTCGCCCCACGCCAAGCGGGTGAAACCGCGTCCTGCGTCGAGCAGCGCGGCCGCGCCCGGCACCGAGGGAGGATCGAGCGCCACAAGCTGCGCAAACCCGGTCGCGATCGACGGGTCGCGCGCGAGGGCGTGGTAGCTGATCAGCGCGAATCCGCCGGTGCGCGAGCTCAGCCCGGCCAGCCGGCGCGGCGCATCCGCGCACACGACGAGGATTTCGTCGCCCGCCGCCCGGGCATCGCACAGCACGGCCAACGGGCTGTGCCGGCGCTGGTCGATCACCGTCCGCGTCCTGGGGAGAACGGGCACCGGCTCCGCGGCGTCGTGGTGAAGCTCGGCCAACACGCCGTCCAGATAGTCATCGGGCTCACCGAGCATCGTGATCGGTTCCGGTTTGCACGTGCGCACAGTTCCGAGAACCAGCCGCGGCTCGACCGCGCCGTTCCAGAAGTTGCGCTCCAGGCGGAAGGTCGCGTCGACCGGCTCCTCGGCGCCGACCCCGAGCCGCCCGTCGCACCCGAAGGCCACGGCGCGGGCGCTGACCCCGCCCGAGCCGACCGAGAAGCGCAGGTGGCGCCCCTCCCCCATCGGGCGCAGGTCGCGCAGCCGGGCGCCCGGCAAGAGCAGACGCGGCTTCGGGTTGCCCATGCCGCACGGCTCGAGGCGCTCAAGCTCCTCGGCCAGATCCAGGCCGAGCTCGCAGCCGGAGGCGATCGCGTCCACGCGCTCGCGCGCCACGAGCAGATCGGGAGTGAGCACCTCTTCGGCGTGGCGCTCGAGCGCCACGCGAAAGGCATCCAGATTCTCGCGCCGGATCGCCAGCCCCGCCGCGGCCCGGTGCCCGCCGTAGCGCTCCAGGTGCTCGGCGCCGGCGTGCAGCGCAGCCAGCAGATCGAACCCGGGAATGCTGCGGGCCGAGCCCGAGCCGGCGTCTCCGTCGAGGCCGACCACGACCACGGGGCGGTGGTGTCGCTCGACCACGCGCGAGGCGACGATCCCGACCACGCCCGGATGCCACCCCTCACCGGCCAGGAGGTAGGAGTAGCGCTCGCCCTGCTCGGCCACCTGGGCCTCCGCCTCCCACACGATGCGCTGCTCCACCGCGCGCCGCTCCGCGTTGACGCGCTCGAGCTCGGCGGCGATCTGGGAGGCTCGCGCCGCGTCATCGGTCAGCAGCAGCTCGAGCCCGGCGTCGGCGCGCCGCAGCCGCCCGGCCGCGTTGATGCGCGGAGCCAGCCGGAAGGCCAGGGCGTGCGTGCTGAGCGCGCTGGGGTCCACCTCGGCGGCCGCCATCAGGGCCCGCAGGCCGGGCCGCGCGGTGCGCGCGAGCGCGCGCAGCCCGTCCCGCACCAGCCGGCGGTTCTCCCCTACGAGCGGCATCAGGTCGGCCACGGTGGCGAGCGCCACGAGCTCGAGCTCGGCCTCGAGGCCGGGCGCGCCCAGCACCTGGGCGACCTTGTAGGCGACGGCGGTCCCGCACAGCTCCGGGCAGGGGTAGCCGCCAACGCCGGGGTGGACGATCTCGGCGTGTGGCAAACGGCCATCCGTGCGAGGGGCATGGTGGTCGGTGACCACGACGTCGAGCCCGGCCCGCCGGGCCGCGGCGACCTCCTCCAGGGCGGTGATCGCGCAGTCGACGGTGACCAGCAGCCCCGTGCCGCGATCGGCCAGCCTCTCGACGGTGGCCCGCGAGAGCCCGTAGCCGTCGTTGAGGCGGTCGGGGAGGTACCACCCCACGTCGGCGCCGCGGGACCGCAGCGCGCGGACCATGATCGCGGTGGCGCACACGCCGTCCACGTCGTAGTCGCCGTGGACGACGATGCGGCTGCGCGCGTGGATGTGCCGCTCGATCAGGTCGGCCGCGCGGTCGATCCCGGCGAACGCGCTCGGGTCGTATGCCTCCTGCGGATCGAGGAACGCGCGCGCGGCGTCCAGGTCGGCGAGGCCGCGGCGGACGAGGATCTGCGCGAGGACATGGCTGACCCCGAGCTGTTTGCGCAGCGAGAGCGCCGCGCTCAGGTCGTAGGCGGGAACGTCGAGGTGCGGTGTCGGCGCGGGCGGATCGGGCACCGCGCGGAGACCGGGCTCGGGCGGGCCGGCGGTCGGGGCGAGCTGGGGCGGCTCGGAGCGAAGGAGCGCTGCCTCGGGCATCGCGAGCAGGGTATGCGCCGCTCCCGACGGAATCGCCCGGCTTCACGCCGACTCTCCGGACTTTGGCGCTGCGGTTCGGTATAGCTCACCCGAATCGCCAAAGTCCGGCGGGTTAGCCGGACGACGCGCCTTCCCGAGTGGCGCTCAGGCGAGCCCCGGCTCGGCGGACGCGGCGGCACGTTCGCGCCGCATGCCCTCGAACCAGACGATGGCCAGCCCGATCAGGGTGCCCGGAATCGCTTCGAGCGCGGTGCCGAGGTGCGTGGC
>JAFAYP010000148.1 GCA_019240305.1 Solirubrobacterales bacterium | reverse complement strand
TGAGCGCTATCCGGGGCCGGCGCCCGCACCTCCCGCGCTGCCGCCCGCTCCGGTGGCCCCGGTTACTCCGAAGCGTGCGGCCGCCACCCCGCCGCCGGTCCCGAACCCGGTTATCGGGTTGTGGCTGCGGCGCGCCGTGGTCGCGCTCTGGCTGGTGGCCGGAACCGCCGTTCTCCTGCTCGTTCTCTCGCGGCTGTTCGCCGCCGCCGTGCCGGCGCCTGACTCCGGCTCCCCGGCCCCGCACTACTTCCAGTACTACTACCCGGGCGAGCGCGGCGATGGCATCAACCAGCTGCCATGAGCTGTTACGTGTTTGTGACGTACGTCTCCGTAGGCTCGTGCCATGAGTGATGTCGCGCTGCGCCTGCGCGAGGTGACCAAGGAGTACCCAGGCGGCGTCCATGCCCTGCGCGGCGTGAGCGTCGACATCGATGCCGGCGACCAGGTCGCGGTGGTCGGACCGTCGGGCTCAGGCAAGACCACGATGCTGACGGTGCTCGGCACGCTCGAGCGCCCGAGCGCGGGCAGCGTCGAGGTGGCGGGACACGACGTGGACGGCGCCTCGGACGTCGAGCTGGCCGGGCTGCGGGCGCACGGAATCGGCTTCGTGTTCCAGGGCTTTCATCTCCAGGACACGATGACCGCGGTCGACAACGTGGCCACCGGAATGCTCTACACCGGCGCCCCGCTGCGAAAGCGGCGCGACGCGGCGCGGGCCGCCCTGGAGCGGGTGGGCCTGGGGCATCGCCTCACCCATCGCCCGCCTCAGCTGTCGGGCGGCGAGCGCCAGCGGGTGGCGATCGCGCGTGCGATCGCCAAGCGCCCCGGGATCATCCTGGCCGACGAGCCGACCGGGAATCTCGATTCCACCTCGGGCCAGGAGGTGATCGGCCTCTTGCACGAGCTGGCCGCCGACGGCGCGACGCTCGTGCTGATCACGCACGACCACGGCATCGCGGCGAGCTTTCCACGGCGGATCCAGATGCGCGATGGCGAGATCGTCGGGGACGAGCGGCACTCAGGGTCCGGGAGCGGACAAACGCCGGTGCGATTTACGGTGAACTGACGGTGTGAGCCGTAGCCTGCGGGTTCGCGACGAACGTGCGCCTCGTCGCGATGCGGACGGATTCCCGACTCCCGCAGCTGGGGACCGGCGGCGGGCCCGAGTCGTGACTCCCACTCGGGTCCGCCGGCCGGTCCCGGGTTTCGCTGATCAGGCCATGCGGCGCCGCCGAGTGAGCAGCGTGGCGGCGGCATAGACGACGCCGGCCAGCCCGATGATCGCGCTGCTCGGCGGCAGCGAAGCGATCTGATAGCTCAGCGCGAGCCCGCCCCACACCGCGAGCACCGCGATCAGCGCGGACAGCGCCACTCCACGGTGGGGACTGGCCGTTAGGCGATGAGCCGCCCCGGCCGGCGCGGCGAGCAGCCCGAGCAGGAGCAGCGCGCCGATCGCCTGCGTGCCCTCCGCGGTGACCGCCGCCAGCACGAGCAGGAACCCGAGCGCCAGCGCACGCGCCGGGATGCCGCGGACGGCGGCCAGCTCGGCGTCGAGCGTGGCCAGCAGCAGGGGGCGCAGGGCCGCGAGCACGCCGAGCGCGGCCACGAGGCTGACCGCCGCGGCGAGCCGCGAGCCGCTCGGGGTGAGTGAGTAGATCGAGCCGAACAGCGTGTTGGCCGCGGCCGCCCCGTTACCGCCTGAAGCGCTGGTGGCGAGCACCGCGAGCAGGAGCACGCCGATGCCGAGGATCCACGCGAACACCGTGCCGATCACCGCGTCGTCAGCCTGGCCGCGGCGCCCGAGACCGGCCATGACCGCCGCCGCCGCGAGCGTCAGTACGAACAGCCCGGCGCGCTCGTCGAGGCCGACCGCGGCCGCGGCGATCGCGCCCACGAAGGCCACGTGGGTGAGCGCGTCGCCGGCGAACAGCTGTCCCCGCAGCACCACGAACCAGCCGACGACACCGCAGCCCAGCGCGACGAACGTCCCGGCCAGATAGGCGTTGCGGACGAAGTCGTGGGCGAACATCAGCCGCGGCGCCGGTTGGCGATCGTGCGGGCAACCCGGGCCGCCAGGTAGACGGCGAACGCGATGCTGGTCACGTAGAAGCCGACCGGATAGATCGAAAAGTAGGCAATGCCGAGCCCGAGCCAGACGACCAGGAGTCCGAACAGCACGCTGAGGATGACGCTGAGGCCGGGGCGCATGGTGAGTTGCTGGGCGGCAGCGGGCGGCGCGACCAGCAGCGCGAACACGAGCAGGGCACCGGTGATCTGGCTGGTG
>JAFAYP010000575.1 GCA_019240305.1 Solirubrobacterales bacterium | reverse complement strand
CGCATTCTCAGCGGGCGGCTTCCGATCCAGGTTTGGCCCAATCGGGACGGGCAGGGGTACGTGCCAGAAAGGGCCGGTTAGAGTGGCTCGGACGGCGGGAGGCGCCGATGTCTGCGGCTTCGCCCGAGCCTATGTTGGGAGCCGGGTCTAGCCCTGGCCCCGATGCTGATCATTCCCCCAATTGTGGCCGGCGACAATCGTACATTCGTCCAGTTCCGTTTAGGATCCTAACTGGACGAATGGACGATCCCCGGAGACTCACCGCCCATCCAAGCGGTCGCCCCCGAAATAGTCAAATTCCACCCGCCTATACTGGTTTATGAGTTGGCATGAACCAGGTTTTCTCCTTTCCCAACCCGGTCAATGAGAAGGCAGCGCGCGTCGTGGCCGGCGTCGTCCTGCTCACCGTGGTGGCGATTCTCCTCACCGGCGCCTACTGGCTGCTGATCCCGCTCGCCTACGGCTTCTGGGCTCGGGTCCTGACCGGCCCGACCCTCAGCCCACTCGGATGGACGGCCCAGAACGTGATCGCGCCGAGGCTCGGGACGCGCAAGCCGGTGCCCGGCCCCCCCAAGCGCTTTGCGCAGGGCATGGGGGCGTCGATGGCCACCCTGGCGCTCGTGTTCTGGCTGGTCGTGGGCAGCCACACGGCGACCGATGTGGTGCTCGGCGTGTTCGCGATCGCCGCCGGCCTGGAGTCGATCTTCGCGGTCTGCCTCGGCTGCCAGGTGTTCGGGCTGTTGATGCGCGCCGGGCTGATCCCCGACGAGGTGTGCGCCGAGTGCGCCGACCTCAGCGCCCGCTTGCAGGCCGCCGGCCAGCGCCCCGCCTAAGGGCCGACCACTAGGCGCAGGGCAACTGACTACTCCAGCCCGAGCGCGGCCCCGCGCAGGATGTCGTGCTCGGAGACCTCGAACTCGTGCAGGTCGAACAGCGCGAGGATCTCCAGCAGGATGATCGTCCCGGCCACGATCGTCGGTGCGCGGTCCGGATGCAGTCCTCGCACCTGCCGGCGCTCCGCGAGGTCCATGGCGGACAAGCGTGCGCTGATCTGCCGGCACTGATCCTCGGTCACGACGTAGCCCTCGACCTTGTCGGGGTCGTAGGGCTCGAGCTCCTGGGCGATCGAGGCCATCGAGGTCGCGGTGCCCGCCACGGCGATCGCGTGCGTCACCGAGCGGCGCAGCGACTCCGGCACGCCGGCGCTGAGGATCTTCCGC
The DNA here is from genome assembly GCA_019240305.1 of Solirubrobacterales bacterium. GTDB lineage: Bacteria > Actinomycetota > Thermoleophilia > Solirubrobacterales > Solirubrobacteraceae > Palsa-465. Next base: position 6,139 of record JAFAYP010000575.1, on the reverse strand, counting down.
ACGTCCTCGGCCAGCGCCTCGCGCTCGGCCTCGGTCGAGGGGTCCGAATGCAGGTGGCGCTCGGTCTGACGGACCACGCCGGCCTGGTTTGAGACGTGGAAGGTCATCTCGTGGCCGGTGCCGATGACCAGCTCGGTCGAGCCGCCGCCGATGTCGATGACCACCGTCGGCGTCTGATCGCCGGGGTCGCGTTCGCTCGTGGCGCCGAGAAAGGTGAGCTGCGCCTCATCCTCCCCGCTCAGCACGTGGGGCTCGAGGCCCCAACGCTCATGCACGGCCCGAGCGAACTCCTGTCCGTTGGCGGCGTCTCTCACGGCGCTGGTGAGCACCGCCACCGCCCGGTCGGCGCCATGGCGCTCGATCAGCTTCCCGTACTCATCGAGCACCTTGTAGACCCGCTCCATCGCCTCCTCGCCCAGCCGGCCGTCCGCGTCGACGCCGGCGCCGAGGCGGGTGATCTCGGTCCGCCGCTCGAGCACCTCGCCGACCCGCCCGTCCTCGACCTGAGCGAGCAGCAACCGCGTGGAGTTCGTTCCGATGTCGACGACCGCGCAGTTCATCTCACGCCACCGCGTGTACCTGATGGGGCATGGGCGTGCCGTCGAGTCCGGCCAGCAGGTTCGCGACCGCCAGCTCGGCCATCTGCTCGCGGGCCTGGCGAGTGGCCGAGCCGATGTGCGGAACGACGATCACTCCGGGCGCGCTGAGCAGCGGATCGTCGGCTGGGAGCGGCTCGGGCTCGGTCACGTCGAGCGCGGCGCCGGCGATCTGCCCCGCGACGAGCGCGCTCCGCAGGGCCTCGGGATCGACGATTGGACCACGGGCCGAGTTAACCAAGATCGCGTTCGGGCGCATCCGCTCAAGCGCCGCCGCGTCGATCAGATGATGGGTGGCCGGCGTCAGCGGGCAGTGCAGCGAGACGAAGTCAGAGCGCTCGAGCAGCTCCGACAGCGACACCTCGGAAACGGTCCCGGCCCCGCCATCACGCGCGGCCTCACCCAAGCCAGGACCACCGCCCCCGGCGTACAGCACGGTCATCTCGAAACCGAGCGCCCGCCGCGCAACGGCTCGCCCGATCCGGCCGAGCCCGACGATCCCCAGCGTGGCGCCCTGCACCGCGGCCCCGAGATAACGCGCCGGCTCCCAGGTCAGCCAGTCGCCAGCGTGGACCGAGGCGATCGCCTCGGGCAGCTGGCGCGCCGCGGCGAGCAGCAGCGCGAAGGTCAGATCGGCGGTCGCCTCGGTCAAAACGTCGGGCGTATTGCCCACGGCGATCGAGCGCGCGCTGGCTGCATCGATATCGATGTTGTCGTAGCCGACCGCGTAGTTGGAGATCGCCCGCAGATGGGGGCAGTGCTCGATCAGCGCCGCGTCCACCCGATCGGTCAGCAGCGTGAGCAGCCCCTCCGCGTTGGCCGCTCGGGCGGACAGCTCCTCGTAGGCGGGAGGCAGCCGCTCACCCCAGATCTCGACGTCGTGTGCGGTGCGCAGGCGATCGAGCGCGGGGCCCGGGAGCGATCGGGTGACGAAGCAGCGCGCCATGAGGCGCGCATTCTCGCGGTTCGGGCGCCGGCTACGCGCTCTCGGCGGCAATCGCCCGCCGCCGGACGCCCCGAAGCGACACGCGGGGCAGTCCGAGCAGCGCAATTACCGCGCCGGCCGCCGCGAACGCCGCGGCGATTCCGAAGGCGAGCACGAAGCCGCTGGTCAGCGCCGCATGGGCCGCGACGGCATGATTGAGATCGCCGTTGGTCCGCGCCGTGGCCAGGGCGGCCAGGACGGCCAGCCCGACCGCGCCGCCTACCAGTCGCGAGGTGTTGACCAGCCCCGAGGCCAGCCCCGCCTCCTCGGAGGCCACACCCGCGACCGCGGCGATCGTCACGGGGACGAACGAGAACCCGATGCCAATCGCGATCAGCAGCGAGGGGACAAGCACGTCTCCGAGGTAGGTGCCGTGGGGTGAGAGCTGCGTGAACAGGGCGAGGCCGATCGCCTGCAACGACATTCCCGCGGTCAGGATCGGCTTCGGTCCGACCCGAGTCACCACCCGTGAAGCGATCGTCGATCCGGCGACGATGCACAGCGTCATCGGCACGAAGGCCACCCCCGCCCGCAGCGGCGAGTACCCGAGCACCTGCTGCAGGTACAGCGAGAGGAAGAACCACATCGCGAACGAGGCCGCGCCCACCGACAGCACGACGCCGTTGGCCGCGCTCAGGGTCCGGGAGCCGTAGATCCGCAGCGGCATCAGCGGAGAGCGGGCGAACCGTCCCTCGATCGCCACGAACAGGATCAGGAGCAGCGCGCCGGCAGCCAGCAGGCCGATTGTCGAGACCGAGCCCCAGCCGGTGACGTCGGTCTCGACGATCCCGAGCACGAGCAGCGACAGGCCCACCGTGGCGGTCACCGCGCCGGCCAGGTCGAAGCTCCGGCTGCTCATCCGCACCCGGCTCTCGGCGATGTAGCGCGCGGCCAGCAGGGCGGCAATCAGCCCGATCGGGACATTGATGAAGAGGATCCAGCGCCAGCTGAGCAGATCGGTCAGCACGCCGCCGAGGAGCACGCCGGCAGCTCCGCCGGCGCCTCCCATGGCGCCCCAGATACCGACCGCACGGTTGCGCGCGGCCCCCTCCTCGAACGTGGTGGTGAGGATCGAGAGCGAGGCGGGCGCGACGATCGCGCCGCCCAGACCCTGGGCCGCGCGCGCGGCGATCAGCAGCGACTGACTGGAGGCGAACCCTCCGGCCAGCGAGGCCAGTGCGAACAGGACGAGGCCGGAGATGAACACCCGCCGGCGCCCGACGAGGTCAGCAGCGCGGCCGCCCAGCAGCAAAAAGCCGGCGAACGTCACCGTGTAGGCGTTGACGACCCACTGGAGGTCCTGCTCGGAGAAGTGCAGCGAGCTCCGGATGGCCGGCAGGGCCACGTTGACCACCGACACGTCCAGGACCACCATGAACTGGGCGAGGCAGGCGAGCGCCAGGACGGCGCCGAGATGAGGCTTGGTTTCAGATGTGGTTTCGAGGTTCATACTCACGTGACGTTCGAGGAAGGGCTGATTCGACAACCACGTCAGCCCCGGTGCGAACGCAGTACGATGTTCATCGAACTATAGCAACATGTTCGATGGTTGTCGTACTACACTCGAGGGAGAGATGGATACGCACGTCACCCAGGGACAGGCCTCCGCCGCCACCGCGCGGCTGGTCGAGCCGCCGACAGTCCTGGACGAAGGCAAGCTCTGCCACCCGGCGCGCGAGGAGATCGAACTGGCCGCCGTGCTGCACGCGCTGAGCGATCCGATGCGGCTGCGAATCGTCGCCGGCCTGGCCGTCGAGGACAAGCGGACCTGCGGGAGCTTCGACCTGCCCGTGACGAAGTCGACCTGCACCCACCACTTCCGGGTGCTGCGCGAGGCCGGCGTCATCCGCCAGCGCCACGAGGGCACCACCCGCCTGAACTCGCTGCGCCGCGAGGATCTCGACAAGCGCTTCCCGGGCCTGCTCGACTCGGTCCTGACCGCCGCCGAAGCCTGACGCGCGCGGAGCTCCGCGGAGCTCAGCTGACGCGAAGGTAGCGCCGCGCGGTGATGTACTCATCCCCAAAGGCGGCAAGCGGGATGAGGTGCACGGAGCCCGCGGAATCGGGCGCTTCGATGACCTGTCCGCCGCCGATGTACATGCCGACGTGGCTGATCGCGCGCGAGGGCGGATCGGTGGCGAAGAAGATCAGGTCACCGGGCTCAAGCGCGCCTCTGGCGACGGCCCGGCCGGCGAGCGCCTGCGCGTCGGCATCGCGCGGGATCACGATCCCATGCTCCCGGTAGACCAGGTTAACCAAGCCTGAGCAGTCAAAGCCGAACGCCGAGGTGCCGCCCCAGAGGTAACGCACGCCGAGGAACCGCCAGGCCGTGGCCACCAGCCCCTGCCCCGTTCCAGGCGGGATCCCGGCCACGGACTCATAGACGCGCACGGCCGAGCCGGGCAGGCGGCCGACGCGGCCGTCAGGCGCCGCGACCTGGACCCCGCCAGCCGAGACGCCGACGACGGGGAGTTGCGTGCCGAAGCTGAGCTCGATCGCGCGCGGGGGACCGCGCAGCAGAGCAGTTGGGGTGGTGATCACCGCGATCCGTCCGGCGAGGAGGCCACCGAACGTCGCGCTCGAAGTGAGCTGCCTGGTCGGAACCCAGCCCGGATAGCCGAGCCGGTCGATCGGTGTGGGCTGGTCGAGGACCGCGACCCGAGTCCACGCGCCGCGCTGGCCGAGTATTCGCACGGGTTCGCCGAACAGCGCCTGCGTCTCGATCCGCCCGTCCAGCCCCAGCCGCTCCGGGGTGCTCAGGACGCGACTCCAGGCGTCCATGTTCACCGGGTTTCCGAGCGCGGGGCGGTCGATCGGGCGGGGGGCCGACGGGCTCGCCCACACCGTGGCGACCGAGACATCGACATACCGGGTCGATGACCCCGGCGGGGATCTCGAGCCCTCCCGCGCCTTCGCGAGCGTCGGCGCGGGAGCAACCTGGGCATCGGTGCCTATCTCGATCACCGGATGCGCGGATGGGCGAAGCCAGCGAAGGACCTCGAGCAGCTGCCGCTCGCGCAGGGCGACGCACCCCTGGGTGGCCTCGCCGACCCAGCTATGCAGGAAGATCCCGGATCCCGGTGCGCTTGCGCCGCCGCGAACCGGGTTGGCGTTGAACTGCAGCACGGCGAAGTACGGGTACGCGAGCGTCTCGGTCCACAGGGCCTCCGAGCGTGACGCGAACGCCGGTGTGACCCCGCATGGAACGTGGACGAGCCGGTTGTACTGCGGCGAGTACGGGTCCTCGTCCCACCAGTCGCCGCACACCACTCGGTGATAGGCGTAGTCCAGCCCGCTCGGTCTCGGATCCACGCCATACATCGTGCGTCCGATGCCGAACACCCCGACCGGCGTGGCGTGATCGCCCTCCCGCCGGGCGCCGGCGGACACCAGGTGACCCGAGCCGGTCTCGACCGGCCAGGGACCAGCCACCGCCCGCCACCGCGATCCCGCGCCGGCGCGCTCGTAGGTGCGCAGCGTGGCGAGGTACCCCGGCGCGGGCGGATCGTCCGTCGGACTCGACACGACGATCAGCTGATCCGCCGTGGACGGGATGGCCAGGCGCGCGGCCGCGCCGGCTGTTGCGGGTGCGCCGGCCAGGGCCACCACGACCCCGGCGATCAACGCAGACCGGAGGCGCAGCGTGGCCACCGCCCCCTAGGCCATCGTCAGGCCGCCGCTGACCGACAGCGTCTGTCCGGTGATGAAGCCGGCGTCGTCGGAGGTCAGGAAGGCCACCGCGGCGGCCACGTCCTCGGGTCGCCCGAGGCGCCGCATCGGGACCGCCCGCCGCAGTGCCTCGACCATCTTCGCGCTGGTCTCGCCGGCACCCAGCATGCCCTCGAGCAGCGGCGTCTCGGTCGGTCCGGGGCACACGCTGTTGACGGTCACCCCGCGGCTGGCCACCTCGCGCGCGAGCGTCTTGCCGAACGCGACCTGCGCCGCCTTGGCGCCGGCGTACACCGCCTCCAGGGACGAGCCGACCCGGGCGGCGTCGGAGGAGATGTTGACCACGCGGCCGTACCCGCGCTCGACCATCCCCGGCACCGCCCGCCGGCAGACCCGCAGGCAGCCCTTGTAGTTGAGCTCGATGATCCGGTCCCAGAACCCCTCCTCGGTCTCCAGGAACTGATGGAACTCATCCCAACCCGCCGTGTTGACCAGGATCTCAACCGGCCCGAGCTCGCGTTCGGCCTGCGTGACCGCCTGATCGACCGACCCGCGGTCGGTCACGTCGAGGTGCACGGGCAGAACCGCCTCGCCGCTCGTCTGTTGCGAGGCGATGTCGCCCGACGCCACGCGATGCCCGCCCGCCACCAGCGCGTTCACGATCGCGTGGCCGATTCCGCCGGCGCCGCCCGTCACCAGGGCCACTCGAGAAGGAGGCATGGCCGAACAATACGATGGCGTCCGTGGACGACCCCAGCCCCGATCGGTTGCCGAACGCGCTCGTGCTGACGTTCGACAACCTGGGCGAGGCCAGCGCGCTCGCGCGCGGTGAGCAGCCGCCGGCGCCGGGGCGCGACCCATCGGTGACGCGGGCGCTGCCTTGGCTGCT
>JAFAYP010000491.1 GCA_019240305.1 Solirubrobacterales bacterium | reverse complement strand
CCGTCCTGCTCGAGCAGCACGGCGAGCAGGTGCTCGGGCATCGTCTGGGGATTGCGGCGCTGGTCGGCCAGCCGCTGTGTGGCCTGCAGCGCCTCCTGGCTCTTGATCGTGAATCTGTCTGGTTGCATCGGCCTTCTCAGTCTCTGTGTGTCGCGCGGCGGCTAAATCTAAGTCTGCGTGACTTAGATTATCACTTTTTGCCTTTCTTGCCCTTCTTGGCCTGGCCGGGTGGGATTCCGCCCTGGCCGGGCGGTGCGGGGGCCGTACCGCTGGTCGGCCCGGTCGGTGTGGCCGTCGTCGTGGTGGTCGTCGTCGTCGTGGTGGTGGTGGTCGGGGTCGAGCTGGACGTCGAGGGCGTGCTGGTGCTGCTCGCCGGCGTCGAGGTCGAGTGCGCGGGGGTGGACGGCGGAGCGGAGTGCGCCGATGAGCGCGAGGTCGTGCTCGTCTGACCCGAGCCCGAGCTGCCGCCGCTGGTCAGCGCGTAGGCGACGGCCGCGCCGAGCAGCAGCAGCGCCACCACGGCCAGGAATGCCCACGGTCCGATGCTCCTGGAGCGGCGCGGCGGCGGCGCGGCGGCGCGGCGGCGCGTTCCCGGGGTCCCGAGCGTCGAGAGCCGCGGAACGGTTCCGGCCTGAGCCACCGTGGCCACCTGGGGAACCTCGGCCGCGGCGGCCAGCACCTCGGGTGCGCCGAGCGGTCTGGTGGGCTCGGTCGCGACGTCGAAGCCGGCCAGCCGGTCGCGGACCTCGCTCGCCGTCTGCGGCCGGTCCTCCGGGGCCTTGGCCAGCATTTGCAGCACCAGGGCGTCGAGCGCGGGTGGGACGCTCGGCACGAGCTCGCGAGGCGCCTTCGGCGTCACGCGGACGTGCTGGTGCAGGACCGCGGCGGCCGCATCGGCCATGAACGGCGGCTTGCCGGTGAGCATCTCGTACAGCACGCAACCCAGCGAGTAGATGTCCGAGCGCGCGTCGGCCGGGTTACCCATCGCCTGCTCGGGGGACATGTACGGCGCGGTGCCGAGGACCGAGGCGGTCTGGGTCAGGGCGACCGTGTCGGCGGTGTGCGCGATCCCGAAGTCGAGCACCTTCACCTTCTCGCCGGCGCTGACCATCACGTTGCCCGGCTTGACGTCGCGGTGCGTGATCCCGGCCGCGTGGGCCGCGGCCAGCGTCCCGGCGACCTGCTCGGCGATGCGGGCGGCGCGCGCCGGCTCGAGCGGACCTTGATCGCGCAGGATGTGCGCGAGATCCGACCCCGGGACGTACTCCATCACGATGTAGCGCGTCGGACCGTCGGCGCCGGCGTCGAACACCGTGACCGCGCCGGCGTCGTTGATCGCGGCCGCCGCGCGGGCCTCGCGCTTGAAGCGGGCCGCGTACACCGGGTCGCGCTCGAGCAGCGGGTCCATCGCGACCTTGACCGCGACCTCCCGGTCGAGCGACAGGTCGGTCCCGCGGTAGACCGTGCTCATCCCGCCGCGCCCGATCACCTCCTCCAGCCGGTAGCGCCCGGCCAGGTTGCGCGGTAGCCCAGCCGAGCTCACGCGCTCGGCCGCTGCGTCCCGCCGCCGGGCCGCTGCACCCTGACCGTGAAGCGCTTCACGTCGGCGTTGCGAACGATCGCCCCGCCCTTGACGTAGGGCACGATCTCGGCCCGCAGCTCGCGCCGCACCTGCTCGAGCCGCTCGACCTCGGCCTTGAGCTCGGCGGCCCGCTTCTCGAGCAGCCTGATCTTGCGCTCCATGCCCCCGAGTTGCTCCTCGAGCTCGAACACGCGCTCGACGCCGGCCAGGTTCATCCCGAGCTCGGCGGTCATCGCCTGGATGCGACGCAGCCGCTCGACGTCCTTGTGGGAATAGAGCCGGGTCCCCTTGGGCGAGCGCTTTGGCTCGATCAGCCCCCGGGCCTCGTACATCCGCAGGGTCTGCGGGTGCATGTCGGCGAGCTCCGCCGCCACCGAGATCATGAACACGCCGCGGTCGGATGCCACCTCTACGCGGGCCGAGGTCCGTACACGACGCGTGGCCATCAGTTCTCCCTCGCTTTCCTGCCGGCGGAGGCGGCCTGCGCGAACAGCCCGGCCCGCGGGTTGCCGTTCATCACCTTCGAGAGCCGGTCGATGGCCTCCTCCTGCTCGGGCGAGAGGCTGTCCGGCACGTCGATCACAAACCGGTAGTGGATGTCGCCGCGACCCTTGCCGCCCGCGCGCGGAGGCCCTTCGCCGCGCAGGCGCTGGACCGTCCCGTGCTTGGTACCGGGAGCGACCCGCAGGCGCTTGGTTCCGTTCAGGGTGGGCACCTCGACGACCGCGCCGCGCACCGCCTCGGGGATGGTCAGCGGCACCTCGACCTCGAGGTTCTCGCCGACCGACTTGAACACCGGCGAGGGCTGCACCCGCGTGATCACGTACAGATCGCCCGGCGTACCGCCGCGCAGCCCGGCCTCGCCCTTGCCGGCCAGACGGATGCGGCTGCCGTCGTGGACGCCGGCCGGGATGTTCACGCGCAGCTTGCGGATGCTGCGCTGGGCGCCGGTGCCGGCGCAGGTGGGGCACGGGTCCTCGATCACGGTGCCCGAACCGTTGCAGTTCGAGCACGGCTGGGAGATCGAGAAGATCCCCTGGCTCTGGGACTCGATCCCGCGGCCGTTGCACACCGGGCATACCTTCGGGGTGGTTCCCGGCTTGGCCCCCGTGCCGTGACAGGTCGGGCAAGCCGTGGAGGTCGGGACCGAGAGCGGGACCTGGGCACCGTGCACCGCCTGGTCGAAGCTCAGCGAGACCTCGGTCTCCAGGTCGCGGCCCTGCGTCTCGGCGCCGCGCCCGGACCGCCCGGCGCCCGTGGTCCGGCCGCGCGCACCGCCCGGGCGAGGGGCCGTGCCGGTCGCGCCGCCCCCGAACAGGTTCGAGAGGATGTCACTGAAGCCACCGCCGAACGAGCTCGGGTCAAAGCCGCCGGCGAACCCACCCAGCGGACTCCCGCCCCGGTCGTAGGCCTTGCGCTTCTCCGGATCGGAGAGCACGTCGTGGGCCTGGGAGATCTCCTTGAAGCGCTCCTCGGCCTGCTTGTTGCCGGGATTGCGGTCCGGGTGGTACTGCCTGGCCAGCTTGCGGTAGGCCTTCTTGATCTCCTCGTCGGTGGCGTTCTTGCCGACCCCAAGGATCTTGTAGTAGTCCGGTCTACCGGCCATCTGCTCTCGCTTTCAGTTCAGGCCGCGACGGCGACGCGAGCCGGCCGAATCACGACCTCGCCGAGCCGGTAGCCGCGCTGATACACCTCGACCACCGTGCCGGACGCCGCGCCCTCGACGGGGAGCTGCGCCACCGCCTCGTGCAGCTGCGGATCGAACCGCTCGCCTTCGGGCGAGAAGCGCTCGATCCCGGCGCGCGCGAGCGCCGCGATCACGTCGGCGTGGACCAGCTTGATGCCGGAGACGAGCGTGTCCGCCGTGCCGTTGTCGGACTGCGCGGCGCCGTCGGCTCCGGATCCGGCCGCCGACTGAGCCGCCTCGAGCGCCCGGTCGAGGTTGTCGACCGCGGGCAACAGCTCCTTCGCCAGCTTCGTGATCCCGCGGTCCTGAGCGGACGCCGCCTCGCGCGAGGCACGCTTGCGGTAGTTCTCGAAGTCCGCGCGCGTGCGCTGGGCCAGCTCGAGGTACTCATCGGCCTTCTCGGCCTTGGCCGCGAGCTGCTCGAGATCGCGCTCGAGCTTGCGCTCGTGGTCCTCGGCGTCCTGTTCGCCCGCGCTCGTGGGCCCGACGGGCGCCTCGGGCTCGCCGGCCGGGAAGGCCTGCTCGGGGGCGCCCGGTGTGGGCGCCCCCTCCTCGCGAACCTCCTCGGCAGCCTCTTGGGTGTCCGGCTTACCGGTCATCACTTCTCGTCCACTACCTCGGCGTCGACGACATCCTCCTCGGGCGCGCCGGCGCCGTTGGTCGAAGCCGCCGCGCCGTCGGCGTCCCCGTCGGCCTGGGCGCTCGCCGCCTGCTCCTGCGCGCGCTGGTACATGGCCTCGGAGACCTTGTGGAACGCCGTGTGCAGCGTCTCGGTCCTGGCGTTGATCTCGGCGGCGTCGTCGCTGGTGAGCACCTCGCGCACACCCTTGATCGCCTCCTCGATCTCCTCCTTGGAGCTCGAGTCGACCGCGTCGCCCAGGTCCTTGAGCTGGCGCTCGGCCTGGTAGGCGGCGTTCTCGCCGTTGTTGCGGGCCTCCGCCAGCTCGCGCAGGCGGCGGTCCTCCTCGGCGTGGGACTCGGCGTCCTGGACCATCCGCTTGATCTCGTCGTCGGAGAGGCCGGAGCCGGAGCGGATCTCGATCTTCTGCTCCTTGCCCGTGCCCAGGTCCTTGGCCGACACGTTGAGGATGCCGTTGGCGTCGATGTCGAACGCCACCTCGATCTGCGGGATGCCCCGCGGCGCCGGCGGGATGCCGGTGAGCTGGAACTTGCCCAGCGACTTGTTGTACATCGCCATCTCGCGCTCGCCCTGCAGCACGTGGATCTCTACGCTCGGCTGGTTGTCCTCGGCGGTGGAGAAGACCTCGGACTTGCGGGTCGGGATCGTGGTGTTGCGCTCGATCAGCTTGG
>JAFAYP010000419.1 GCA_019240305.1 Solirubrobacterales bacterium | reverse complement strand
GGCCCGCCGAGGCGCCGGCGCACGCGGACCCCCGGTGGCAGCTCGCCGAGGGTCGCGTCGAATCCGGCGGGTGCGCCGATCAGAAGCAGCCGCGCGTCGGGCTTGATGCCGAGCTTGCGCACCAGCGGCGTGCCCGAATAGCCGGCCGACGGTGTGGGGCTCACCGGGCGCCCGCCCGCTCGGCGATCTCGGCGATCAGCTTGGAGAGCTGGCTGCCCTGCCAGGCGATCGGCGAGCGACCCGGCTCGTCGAGCACCAGCCGGGCGCCCGGAATCGCCGCGGCGTAGGCCTCCCCCACGGCCTGCGGGTGACCGGGATCCGGCTCATCGGCGCTCGCCACCACGGCCACCGGCACCGAGATCGCCGCCAGGTCCTCCACGGTGGCAAACGGCCGCGAGCGCGGCACCGCGCGCAGCGCGTCGGCCAGCGCCTCGGGGTGCTCGTGTTGGGAGAGCCGCTGCCGGGTCACCTTCTCCACGGTCTCCTGCCAGGACTCGGGCACGTCTGGGGTTCCCTGGGCGGCGATGAAACCCTCCACCCCTCCGGCCGCCAGTCCGTCGGCGAGCGCGTCCCAGCGCGCCAGCCGGGCCTCGTCGTCCTGGGTTGCCGGGTCATAGGCCGGCGTTATGACCACCAGACCGGCCACCCGCTCGGGCGCGCGCAGCGCGGCCCACAGCAGTGTGTGCGCGCCCATCGACGCCCCGGCCAGCACGGCCCGCTCGATCCCCCGGTCGTCGAGGACGGCCAGGAGGTCGTGGCCGAGCTCGTCGTAGGTGTAGGCCTCCGGTGACGGGGCCGCCGAGGAGCGGCCGTGCCCGCGAGCGTCGTAGGCGATCACCCGGTGCCCGGAGCGCTCGAGTGCACGCGAGCCCATCACCACGTAGCGGCGGGTGGCGGTCAGGCCGTGGAGCAGGACGATCGGCGTCCCATCCCCCGCGTCCTCGCCGGACAGCTCCACTGCGTCGGTGTGGATCGCGAATTCGCCCATGGCAGGGCCTTACAGGATGGCGCGCGGATAGGCGCGCGTCGCGGCCGCGACCATCACGACGAAGAAGGAGATCACGACCAGGAAGTCGAGCCACAGCTCGCCGCTGCCGCCGACCCCGAGGAGCATCTGACGCAGGCCCTGCACCTCGTAGGTCAGCGGGTTGACCCGCGCCACCACGTGCAGCCACCCCGGCATGATGCTCAGCGGATACAGCGCGCTCGAGGCGAAGAACAGCGGCATCGTGATCAGCTGGCCGATGCCCATGAAGCGCTCCCGCGTGCGCACCCCGGCGGCGATCAGCATCGACATGCAGGCAAACGACCCGGTTCCGAGCACGAGCAGGACGAGCGCGCCGATCACCCCGAACACGCTCCAGCGAATCCCGATCGAGGCGATCGCCAACACGATCAAGAGCAGCGTGGCCTGGACAAACGCCCTGACCCCGGAGCCCACCGCCTTGCCGAGCACGATCGCGGTGCGCGGCAGCGGCGTGGCCAGCAGACGCTGGAGCTGACCCACGTCGCGCTCCCAGATCACGGCCAGCCCGAAGAAGATCGCGATGAACAGGGCGGCCTGGGCCATCACGCCCGGCGCGATGTAGGCGCGATAGTCGCTGGTGCCGGCCGCGAGCTCGTGGTTGTGGCGAAGCGCGGTCCCGAACACGAACAGCCAGAGCAGCGGCTGGACCGAGCGGGTGATCAGGTCGAGGTAATCGTGGCGGAGCTTCTGCAGCTCGGTGATCGCCATCGCCTGCGCGCCGGCCAGCAGCCGCAGCGGCGCCGGGACGGCCAGAGCCGGCGGGCGAACGCGCTCACCCGAGACGGCCGGCGATGCGGCGCTGGCGCTTGACATCGCGGATGCTCCCCCCTTCCTCGATCGTCCTGCCAGTCACGCCGACGAACACATCTTCGATCCCCGACGCCTGATGGGCCGAGATCAGCTCGGCCGGCGTGCCCTGGGCGACGAGCTGACCGTGGTCCATGATCGCGAGCCGGTCGCAGTGACGTTCGGCCTCCTCCATCAAGTGGGTGGTAACGAGAATCGTCGTGCCCGACTGCTCGCGCAAGGCGTGCAGCCGCTCCCACACGACGCGTCGGGCGTTCGGGTCGAGACCCACGGTTGGCTCGTCGAGCAGCAGCACCCGGGGCCGGTTCAGCAGTGCGGTGGCGATCTCGAGGCGTCGCAGCATGCCTCCCGACAGCGTGCGAGCGAGCCGGTCGAGCCACGGCTCGACCTCCATCGCCTCGACCGCCTCGGCGATCCGCTCGGCCCGTAAGCGCCGCGGCACGCCGGTCACGCGGGCGTAGAACTCGAGGTTCTCCCGCGCGGTGAGCGCCGCATCGGCCGACAGCGCCTGCGGGATGTAGCCGATCGAGGCCCTGACCTCGAGGCCACCGAGCCGGACGTCGTAGCCCGCCACCAGCGCGCGACCTTCGGTCGCCGGCAGCAGCGTGGCCAGCACCCGCACCGTGGTGGTCTTCCCCGCCCCGTTGGGTCCGAGCAGCCCGAACGCCTCACCGGGCGCCACGGCGAACGAGACGCCGCCCACGGCAGCCAGCTCACCGAAGCGCACGACGAGACCGTCCACGAGGATCGCGGGCAGATCGTCGGACGGCGAGATGGGCGCTGAACTTGACGTGGACGTGAGATTACCCGGCCCTCCGGCGTCGCTACCATCAGAGACGTGGAGGTATCCGAAACCAGCTTCCAGAGCGCGGTCCTCGACCGCTCCCAGACCGTGCCGGTGGTGGTCGACTTCTGGGCCGAGTGGTGCGGGCCGTGCCGTCAGCTCGGACCCGTGCTCGAGCGCGCCGTGGCCGCTCGCGCCGGCAAGGTGGAGCTGGCCAAGGTCGACGTCGATGCCAACCCGGGTCTGGCTCGCACCTTCAAAATCCAGGGCATCCCGGCCGTCAAGGCGTTCCGGGACGGGCGGGTGGCCGCCGAGTTCGTCGGCGCTCAGCCGCCGACGGCGGTGGACGAGTTTCTCGACTCGCTACTTCCCTCCGAAGCGGACAGGCTGGTCGAGCAGGGCGACGAGGACTCGCTCAAGCGCGCCCACGAGCTCGAGCCGAGCCGAGCCGACGCCGCGGTTCCGCTGGCCAAGATCTTGCGCGAGCGCGGCCAGACCGACGAGGCCCTGACCGTGCTGGCGCGCGTTCCCGGCAGCTTCGCGGCCGACGGACTGGCCGCACGGATCGCGCTCGAGTCCGCCGCGCGCGGTGGCGCCGAGCCGCCCGTCCCCGATCTGCGCGAGGCGTTCGCGGCCCTCGATGCGGGCGATCACGAGCGGGCGCTCGATCTCCTGCTCGAGTCTTTGCCAAGTGCGGACGGAGCTCGCGACGATGTCCGCCGGGTGGTGGTCGGCGTGCTCGACGAGCTCGGCGTCGAGCATCCACTGGCTCGCTCGGCCCGGCGGCGGCTGGCCTCGGCGCTGTACTGAGAGCCCAGCGCGATTTTCTGCGCATGACTTGAGCGGCTTGCGGGTAACCGATCAACCGAAATGAGCCTTGGCGACGTCCTGAACGAGTCCTACGCGGCTGTTCCCGAGACCGTACCGGTCGCCCGCCGGTTGCTGACCGACGTCGCGGCGGCGGCCGGCGCAGGCGGCGAGCGGCTCGAGGAGATTCGCCTTGCCGTTTCCGAGGCGCTCACGAACGCGGTCGTCCACGCCTACCGTGACGGCGAGGCCGGCCGCCTGTACGTCACGGCCGCTGTCGCCGCGGGTGAGCTGTGGGTCCTGATCGGCGATGATGGGCGCGGCCTGCACGCCTGGAACGACAGCCGCGGGCTCGGGATTGGGTTGTCCCTCATCTCGGGGCTCAGCGACGACTTCGCGATCGTGACCCGGGGGTCGGGCGGCACCGAGGTGCAGATGCGCTTCGACGTAAAGCGGTCGGTCGACGGGCCCGCCAACGTCAGGCTCGCGGGTCGCTATGCTCGGCGACCTCACCAGCCTGATCTAGCTTCTCAACGATGATGTAGCCGGAGGTTTTTCGCTCCACCACGGTCTCCACCTCGGGGAGCTCGTGGCCGGGAACGAGCACGAAATGCCGGGGGTTCGCCCGGATCTCCTCATACTCGCGCACGGTCAACTCGACGAGCTGGTTGCAGCCCAGCCGCGCGCACTCGCAGCGAAACCCGACGGGCTTGTCCTCCTCGCCCGGCCACTGGCCGCGTTCGATGCCCTCGTTGACGTCGCGGATCGTTGCCTCGTTGGCGGCGGCGCGGCGCTGTTTCTGGCCCTCCACGGTCGAGGATCCTCTCATGCGCGACGGTCAGGCGCCACTGCGCCGCGCTACCGGGGTGGGGAACCAACCTCCGCACTCACACCACCAGCCGCAGTTGCTCCACGGCCGCGCCGTCGGCCGGCTCGAGGCCGGCTACCCGCACGCCGAGCAGACGGACCGGCCGCGGCGGCGCGAACCGGCGCAGGAGCTCGAGCGCTACGGGACCGACGCGATCGGCCGAGGAGACCGCCTCGGTCAGGGTCCGGGCCCGGGTATGGGTCGAGAAGTCATCGAGCCGGATCTTGATCCCGATCGTGCGGCCCCGCCGGCGCTGGGCGACCAAGCCGTCGCACAGCCGCGTCACCAGCTGCGCGAGGATCGCCTCGAGCCGCTCGAGTTCGCGAATGTCCTGGTCGAAGGTGAGCTCCCGCGACTCGGAGACCACCTTGCGCTCCTGGCTCACCGGCGAGTCGTCCTCGAAGCGGGCGCGGTGCTGGAGCTCGGCCCCCAGCCGGGGACCGAACCGGGCGGCGATCCGGGGCGGTGGGGCGCCGGCCAGCGCGCCGAGCGTCTCGAGACCGAGGGCCCGCAGCCGCTCGACCGTCTTGGGGCCGATGCCGGGGACCAGGCCGCACGGCGAGGCCGCGAAGCGCCGGCAGGCCTGCTCGCGGGTCATCACCACGAATCCGCGCGGCTTCTCAGCATCGGAGGCCACCTTGGCGACCAGCTTGTTCGGCCCGATTCCGATCGAGCAGCCGAGACCCGTGGTCCGATCGATCTCGGCGGCCAGCCTCCGCATGGCGGCCACCGGCTCGGGCATCGCGTGGAGGTCGAGATAGGCCTCGTCGAGCCCGATCACCTCGACCGTGTCGACCGTGGCCCGGACGGTCGCCATGACCTGGCGCGAGGCCTCGCGGTAGTAGGCGAAGTCCGGCGCCAGGAACACGCCCTGCGGGCACAGCCGCCTGGCCCGCGCCGCCGGCATGGCGGAGCCGACCCCGAAGCGGCGGGCCTCATAGGACGCCGTGGTGACAACCGAGCGCGGGCCGGTTCCGGCGACGATCACCGGCCGGCCTCGCAGCTCGGGGCGCCGGCGCAGCTCGACCGAGACGTAGAACGCGTCCATGTCCAGGTGAGCGACGCAGCGGCCCATTCTCAGGGCCAGGCTAGGTAACGGGGCGGACGAGCCCCGAACCTATTGGCTTGACCAGACGGCGCCCACCCCGCCGAATCCAAGGGCGGCAGCGGTGTTCTGGTTGAGGTCCCAATCGCGACCGCCGACGTACGGGCCGCGGTCGTCCACGGTGGCAGTCACCGAGCGTCCGTTGTAGCGCAGCGCGACCTTGGTCCCGCAGGGAAGCGTTCGGTTGGCCACGCCGTAATAGGCATGAAAGCCGCAGGCGGTGTTCCCGCCGTCGCTGTACCACGAGGCTCCGGCCTCGCGGTAGACCGTAATCTGCCCGACCCGCGTCGTGGCGCGCGCGTTGCGGGTGTCGCCGGCGAAGGCCACGCGAATCGGCCCCTGGCCCGCGACGGCGGTCACGTAGCGCAGGACGAAGCGACCGCCTGCGCCGGTGCGGGTGCCCGTCAGCGTCTGCCAGCTCCCCGCCAGGCGGCCCTGGAGGCTGACCCTGCGGTGCGCGACCGCGGGCAGCAGGGTTCCCCGCACGAGAATGGCCTGGCCGCCGAGGACGGAGATCGACCGCGGACGAACCCGAAGGCGGGCCTGGACCTCGATCGGCACCGGCTGGCTGGTCGCCGCGACTGCGCCGCTGCGGGAACGCGCCACGAGCGGCGTGAGCGAGCCGCTGGCCGTGTCGAGCGCGCGCAGCGCGCCCGACTGCGCGGGCGCATCGACGAGGCGAAAGCCGCCGTCGGGGCCGATTGTCGAGGAGCCCACCTGGCTCCAGGCGGATGTGCCGCGCCGCGCGAACTGCAGCACGACGGTCTGGCCGGCGTCGGCCGGCGGCGCCTCGCCGCGCACGGCCACGTCACGCCCGTACGCGACTCGAAGCGCGCGGGGAGCGAGCTGGAGCGGTTGGCGTGCGGGCTGGGCGAGCGCCTGTCCGGCGACGACGAGCGCGGTTGCGCTACAGGGAATGGCAATCAGAACAGCGCCAGCTCCCAAGCGGGAGCGGCGCCATCGTCTGGTGGCAGCGTCAGACCTCAAGACGAGGACCTCCTATGTTTTGCTTCGCGGGCGCCTACGGGGTTAGCTGACGGGCTTGCGGCCGCTGGGCGCGCTGTGGAGCGCGCTGTCGCGGTGGCTACAGCTGCGGCCGGCGGTTCACACCGGGCAGTCGATTCGCCCCGGCCAGGCCCGGATTCCCGGTTCGGCCTGGCAGTGGGTCCCCCGTTCGCCCTCGTACCGGACGAGGACGACTCGGCAGGTCGATCAGTAAGTCGGGCAGATTAGGTGAACGCTTAAGCCCGTGGCTGTGAGGTCGGTCACAGGAGCACAACGTGACGCCCGGCACAAGGGAAGAAGTTCGGGTGACCCGGGCGCCGCTCGGACTACCATCCACCCGGTGGCCAATCAGGACCGGTTGACCGGGCTCGACAGCTCTTTTCTGCACCTGGAGCGGGATTCGGCGCACATGCACGTCGCCGGGTGCTCGGTGTTCGCCGGGGAGGCGCCGGACTATGAGGAACTGACCGAGGCGATCGAGTCGCGGCTGCACCTCGTGCCCCGCTATCGGCAGCGGCTCGCGTTCGTGCCGCTGGGTCAGGGGCGGCCGGTGTGGGTCGATGACCCCCACTTCAAGGTCCGCTACCACGTCAGGCACACCGCGCTGCCTCGCCCTGGCGGCGACGCCGAGCTCAAGCGGCTCGCCGGACGCGTGTTCTCACAGGCGCTGGATCGAAATCGCCCGCTGTGGGAGCTGTGGCTGGTCGAGGGGCTGTCCGACGGCCGCTTCGCGCTGCTGTCGAAGACCCACCACGCCCTGGTCGACGGGGTCTCGGGCGTGGACATTGCCACCGTGCTGTTCGACACCTCAGCGGAACCGCTGCCGGTGGCCGCTCCCGAGCATCCGTGGGTCGCCCGCCCCCTCCCCACCCCGGCCCAGCTGCTGGCCGACGCGTTGCTCGAGCGGACCACCGCGCCGGCCGAGGTCGTACGCGGCGTCCGGGCCGCGCTGCGCGGACCGCGCGCGGTGGCCGCACGGATGACTCGCGCGCTCGGCAGCGTCGGGGCGCTGGCCTGGACGGGGCTGCAGGCCGCACCACCCAGCCCGTTCAACGTGCGGATAGGTCCGCACCGTCGCTTCACCTGGGTCAGGGCCGAGCTCTCGCAGTTCAAGGCGGTCAAGAACGCTCTGGGCGGCACGGTCAACGACGTGGTGCTCGCGGCGGTGGCGGGCGCGCTCGGGCGCTACATGCGGCGCCACGAACTGAGCACCGACGGGGTCCGGCTGAGAGCGATGGTGCCGGTCTCGATCCGGGCCGACATCGAGCGCGGCGCGCTGGGTAACCGGGTTGCCGCCATGTGGGCGACGCTGCCGGCCGGGGTCACCGATCCGGTGGAGCGCCTTGAGACGATCAGCAACGAGATGCGCGCGGTCAAGCAGTCGGGCCAGGCCGTTGGGGCCGAGATCCTCACCCGGATGTCCGGGTTCGCGCCACCGACGATCATGGCCCAGGCGGCGCGGCTACAAGCCCGCCAGCGCCTGTTCAATCTGGTGGTGACCAACGTCCCGGGCCCCCAGTTTCCGCTGTATCTGATGGGTCGCGAGCTGGAGGCGATCTTTCCGATGGTGCCGCTGGCGGAGAACACTGCGCTCGGGATCGCGATTCTCAGCTACAACGGACAGCTCAACTTCGGGCTGGTGGCGGACTACGACACGCTGCCCGACGTCGAGCTTCTGGCGGACGACCTACGGGCCTCGATCGAGGAACTGGCCGCAGCGGCCGGTGCTCCCGCGCCCGCCGTCCCGCCGAAGGGTGCCGGCAAACGCGCCTCGCGCGGAGGGGTACGCACTCGGCGGTGAGTCGCGGCGCGCCGAGGAGGGGGTCGCAGGGACTCGACTCGCGGCTGGGCCGCCTGCTCGAGCGGGTGGTCATCCTGCTGGCCTCAGTGGCGCTGTCGGTCGGTCTGATCGTGCTTCTCTCAGGGTTCTTCGCCGGCCGCGACCAGCCCGGGGTGTCCGGGGCGGGCACCGGGCCCGGGCAGGCCTTCGCGGATCTCGGCCACGCCGCGCTGCGCCCGGGGCAGCCCCATCCCGGCTACGACTCGAATCCCCCCACCAGCGGCGCGCACGTTCCCGAGCCGGTCACGCGGGACGGGGTCTCGCTGAGCGACGACCAGCTGCTGAGCGCGCTCGAGCTCGGCGACGTGGTGATCTTCTACGGCGGGAACCGTCCGCCGGCGGGCCTTACGCAGTTTGCGAGCTCGGCGGCGCCGCCGTTCACGTCGTCGCTCGCCGCCACGGGCGACGCGGTCATCCTGGCTCCCCGACCGGGCACGCCGGGGCTGGTGGCACTGGCCTGGGCGCACCTGCTCCGCCTTCCCCACGTCTCGGTGCCCGACCTCCGGGAGTTTGTCGGGTTCTGGCTAGGTCGCGGCGCGCCGGGGACCCTCCGGTAGCGCTTCTCAGCCCAGCGGCAGCGGATGCGTCGCGTACCGGCGGGCCAGCCGGTAGAAGAAGCCGTTGTCGGTCTGCGCCGTGGTGTTGCCGGTGGCGCCGGCTCCGAACAGCAGCCCGATCACGCCGGCGTCGTGCGTGGCCCGCAGGTGGGCAGCCGAGTCGGGGCCGAGCCACCACTGCAGGCGATTGTCCTTGTAGTGGTTCCACGTGTCGTTCTCGTGGGTGTCGCCGAGCGGCAGCTGCCAGAGGACGACCGCGGTGTGGGTGCGCCGGGTGAAGCCGGCGATGTAGCGATCGTGGCGCACGAAGTCGGCCGGGCCCCACCAGGTGCGCGGATTGCCTTCCACATCCTGGTAGAAGCCGGCGTCGCGGTCGGTGACGTCATTGAAGACCAGGTCGAAATGGGCGTGCAGCGACTCGTAGAAGGCCGCCGAGATGGCCGCCAGATGATCCATGTGGGCAAGCGAGGGCTTGGAGTAGGTGGGGTCCTCGTCGGTGCCCCACACGCTGAGATGCCAGGCGAGCAAAACATGCGGAGCCAGGCGGTTGCGCAGCGCGATCAGGCGCCCGGCGAACGCGCGGGCCAGAGCGGTGGCGTGGGCCTGCTCCAGGTAGCCCCACAGGTCGGGCTCGATGTGGATGATCACCATCCGGTCTCCCGCGGCCGTGTTCACCCGGCGCAGCAGCAGCTCGTAGTCGCCCCAGTAGGCGCGCATCGTGGCGCGATTTCGCAGGTTCGAGAGGTCACGCGCCTGCTCGGTGGAGCCGATCGACGGCGCGGACTGGAGCAGCTGGTAGTACGAGAACACCGGGGTCATGTGCGCGGCGAAGGACTCGCGCACGTACATCGAGACAAAGCTCCCGTTCGGGTTCCAGGTCGCCCAGCCGTGGCCGGTGTTCACTCCGCCGGCCAGGTACTGGTAGCGCATGTCGACCCGCGAATTGGCGCGAAGGGCCTGGGCATCGCCGGGCGAGTCGGCCACGCCCAGCGCGAGGTGATGCGGCCACGCGGGCGGGATGATCGCCAGCGACACCATGACCGACAGCAGAGCGTGGCGCAGCCTGGTCACTGGCGATCCCTCACGGCGACCGTCACACGCCCCGTCACGCACAGCCGCCCGTCCTCGTCGGCGATCTCCACCTCCCACACCCAGGTGGTGCGGCCACGGTGCCGGCGCGTCGCGGTGGCCTGTAGCGTGCCCTGCGTGATCGGGTGAAGCACGGTCAGATGGTGCGCGAGTCCGATCGCGACTTGACCCTCCTCGGCGACGCTGGTCGCCGTGCCGCGGGAAGACAGCGCGCCGGCGAGCGCCGCGTACACCCCCTCGTGGACGAAGCCGTCCGCCTGCTTGAGCTCGTCGCGGACCGCCACGCGACCGCGCGCGAGATCCGGGCGGCACTCGGTGAGCTCGAGGCCGTAGAGGGCGTCGAAGCCCTGCACCTCGCTGGGTGGCAAAGTTCCCATCGGCCGCGGCACGTTACCGGCTGATCCACCCGCCGCACCTCGCCGATGGCTTGACTACGCTACGAGCCAAGGGGTCTTTCCGATGGGCTCACTCGACACGCTGCCACCCGACCAACGCGCGGTCATCGACCTCGTGCTCCGACGCGGCCGCAGCTACGACGACATCGCCCGCCTGCTGGCCATCGACCGCGCGGCGGTGCGGGCCCGCGCGTTGGCCGCCTTCGAGGCGATCGGCCCCGACACCGGGATCGCGCCCGAGAGCCGCGCGCTGATCACCGACTACCTGCTCGGCCAGCTTCCCGACCGCGTGGCCGAGCAGACGCGCGAACGGCTGGCCAGCTCGCCCTATGACCGGGCGTGGGCCCGGGTGCTGGCGTCCGAGCTGGGGCCGGTGGCGAGCCAGCCGCTCCCGGAGATTCCCGATGGGGCACGCGCCTCCCGGGAGCGCGCGCGCGAGGCTGAGACAGGCGCGGGGCAAGGGCAGGAGCGGGCCGCCGCCCGTCCCCAGGAGCATCGTCCGCGCCGTCCCCCCCGCCTCTCGGATCGTCCGAGCTCTCGTCTGGGCGGGGCGATCATGCTCGGCGTCGGCGCGCTGATCGTGGTGGCGATCGTGGTGGTCCTGATCGCCGTGCTGGGCGGCGGATCCTCGAGCAAGCACCCCTCGACCCCCGCCGCCGCCTCGGGCACGACCGGCTCGACCACGACCCCAACCACGGGAACCACCGGGACCACCGCAACCACGGCCGGCAAGGCCCAGGCGGCTGTGGTCGCCCAGACCAACCTCAACTCGCCGAGCGGAGGTCAAGCCAAGGGCGTCGGGTTCGTGGTTAGGGAAGGCAGCGCCTACGGGATCGTGATCGAGGCCGCGCACGTCGCGCCGAACAGCCACGACGCATACGCCGTTTGGCTCTACAACTCGCCCTCCGATGCCTACCGCCTCGGGTTCGTGAACCCGGCCGTCGGCACGAGCGGCACGCTCCAGGTGGGCAATCCGCTTCCCGCAACCGCCGGCCGCTACAAGCAGCTGCTGCTGACGCGCGAGACGCAGAGCAACCCGAAGTCCCCCGGGGAGATCGTCCTGCAGGGCCCGTTCTCGCTCAGCTCGGGTACAGGTACCACCGGCACGACGTCCGGCGGATGACGAGCAGCGCCGGGACGCTGTCTCAACCAAAGATCCGCGTCAGGCCCTCGAGCGCCTGGTCGAGACGCTTGGCGGTCGCCGAGCGCATGGCGAGCGCGCCCGTCTTGGAGTAGCCCCGCAGCCGCTGGCGCTGGGCGATGGTGATCTTGGTCCCGCCCTGGTCCGGCTCGGCCACGATCTCGGTGATCGACTCGTGGAGCACCGGCTCGAACGGGGTGCCGGCCACCTCCTGGGTCCAGCTGCGATGACCGCTCGTGTAGTCGCCCCCGGGCGGCTCTGAGGCGAGGATCCGGAAGTCCGCCCGCACGGTTCGCCGTCGCTTGGTCTTGAACACCTGGGTGAAGCGGTCCTCCGCCACCCCCTCCATGCGCTCCACGTTCGGCCACCAGCGCGGCATCTGGAAGGGGTCCTCGATGACCTTCCAGACCTCGGCCACCGGCGCGGCGACCACGCGACTGCGACTCGCGCTCGAGAGGTTGTGGCGGCCCGCGCCGATCCGGAACGGCATGAAGCTCATGAGGCGTACTCGAGCACGGCGTGCACGGGATAGGGGGCCAGCTTCTCCCGACCGCGAAGGAACGACAGCTCGACCAGGAACGCGCAGCCGACGACGTCGGCGCCCAGCCCGGCCGCCAGGTCGCAGACACCGCGAGCGGTGCCGCCGGTGGCCAGCAGATCGTCGTGGACCAGCACCCGCTTGCCCTCGGCCAGCGCGTCGGCGTGCACCTCGAGCGCGTCGATGCCGTATTCGAGGATGTACTCGACGCTGACCGTTTCCGAGGGCAGACGGCCGGGCTTGCGGGCGGGCACGAACCCGGCGCCGAGCGCCGAGGCCAGCGCACCGCCCAGGATGAACCCGCGCGCCTCGGCGGAGACGACCAGGTCGACCTCCAGGGGCCGCGCGAAGTCGACCAGCTCGGCCACCGCGGTGCGCAGCGCCGCCGCGTCCAACAGCAGCGGGGTGATGTCCTTGAACACGATCCCGGCCTTCGGGAAGTCCGGGATCTCGCGGATCAGCCCCCGCAGGTCAACCGCACTCGCCACGCCGCTCGAATCGACTACGTGGCGATCTTGCGCAGATCGCGGATCAGGAGCAGGTGCTTGAGATAGGTGGTCACCGAGGCCAGGTTCTCGAGGGCCTCGATCGCCTCCCGTCGGCGCTCGGGGTTGCGGGAGCGCAGGGCCGGGGCCAGGATGCTCTGCAACAGCTGCGCCTCGCGGTCGGCCGAACTGCGGAACACGCGCAGGTTGCGCCCGCCGACTCCGTAGCGGGCCAGTTCGGACACCGCGCGAACGATCTCCCGCTCGGTCTCATCGAAGTAGCGCGCGCCGGCGCGCATCTCGCCCTTGATCACGCCGAAGTCGACCAGCTCGCGGACCAGGCCGGCGTCCGCTCCTGTCTCCTCCACGACATCCTCGAGCGAGTACAGCGCGCCCGGGTCGCGGGTCGACACGAGGGTCCGCCGGAGCGGGCGCCCGTCGCTCGGCCCGGCGGGGGGTCCGGGGGCGACGTCGCGCTCGGCCCGCCCGCCGGCCAGCTCCTGACGGATGACCCGAAGCGGCAGGAACTCGTCGCGCTGGAGGCGCAGGATCGTGCGCAGACGCTGCACATCGGACTGGGTGTAGAGCCGGTATCCGCCCTGGGT
>JAFAYP010000341.1 GCA_019240305.1 Solirubrobacterales bacterium | reverse complement strand
GACCGGCGAGGAGCTGATCGACGCGGGCGAGCTTACGCGAGAGATCAAGGCGCGCGATCGTGAGCTGGCCAACCCGTACACCAAGGACCTCCAGATCACCGCGATCCGCGGCGCCCGCCGGTACATCCCGGACCGCCTGAGCCGGGTGGCAAAACCCCACCGCCTGCTCGACCCCGGCGCCGGCCCGCTGATCGCCGTGCGACTGTGGATCCTCACCCGCAAGACGCTCGGCGGCCTCGAGACCGATCTCTCCGCGCGGGTGATGAAGGCCGACGGCGAGCCGCTGCCCGGGCTGTACGCGGCCGGCGAGGTGGCCGGCTTCGGTGGGGGCGGCGTCCACGGCTACCGCTCGCTCGAGGGCACCTTCCTCGGCGGCTGCCTGTTCTCCGGGCGCGCCGCGGGCCGCGCGGTGGCGCAGTCCCTGTAGCGCGGCCGGACCGGCGCCGCGGAGCCACGATCCCTGTCCGGACGGGGCCGCCAGGCCCCAGGGATGCCGAGCGCAGCGAGGCCCAATCCCACAAGCGCGAGTGCTTCGTCACTCGTCGCCATCCTCGCGGTGAACGGCGATCCACTCGCGCATAGCGCGAGCTTTTCGCCATTCGCGCCAGCGGAACCAGCGACTGGCGGATTACTCGCGGTTGCCCATCTGGAAGGTGAACATGCGGTCGGCGTCGATCCGCATGTACGCCGGGCGCTTCGCCGGGTCTTCTGCGCCCTCCAGGAACCGCTCCCAGTCCTCCTCCCCGTAGCGGGGGCCGTACACCTCGAACAGCGTCTCGCGCAGCCCACGGTTCTCGACCGCTCCGATGTCGAGGGGCACGGCGCGCCCGTGCACGTTCACGGCGAACTCCTCGGCCGGGAGATGCGTTGCGCTTACGTGTGGTCGGTTGAGCAGGTGCCGGTAGCGGACCGACTCGCGTGAGGTGCCGAAGTGAAACGCGCCCCGGTAGAAGACCCCGTCGAGCGGGCCGGCGATCGGCCGCCCGTCCGCGGTGGCCGTGGCGACCACGAGCAGGCACATGCCGGTCAGCCGCTGCACGAGATCCTCGGCGCCGACCCGGCGCTCTGGCGTGGTGATGCTCAGCAGGTGCGGCCCGGCGGCGGCGTAGCTGCGATCGAGCAGATCCTGCAGCGCGCGGAGGTCCTCAGGTGTCTCGTGCATCGCTCCGAGCACCATACTGCCGAGCGTGCCCCCGATTCCTGGCGTTCCGGACACCGTCCTCGTCGCCCCCGACTCCTTCAAGGGGACGCTGTCGGCGGCCCAGGTCGCGCAGGCGATCGGGCGGGGGCTGGAGAGGGCGGGTCGTCCCGTCGACCTGTGCCCGGTGGCCGACGGCGGCGAGGGCACGCTCGAGGCGCTGATGCCCGCGGTCGAGGGAGAGCTGCGCACGGTCACCGTGAGCGGCCCGCTGGGGCGGCCGGTGCAGGCATCGTTCGCGCTGGGCGACCGCGTGGCGGTTCTCGAGATGGCCGCCGCCAGCGGGCTCGGGCTGGTCGAGCCGGATGAGCGTGACGCGATCGCCGCCAGCACGTTCGGTACCGGCGAGCTGATCATGGCGGCGGTGGAGGCGGGCGCCCAGGTGATTCATCTCGGGGTGGGCGGGAGCGCCACCACCGACGGAGGCACCGGCGCCGTGACGGCGATCCGCGAGGCGGGCGGCCTGGGCCGGGCCCGGGTCGTGGTGCTGTGCGACGTGCGGACCCCGTTCGAGCAGGCGGCCCGGGTGTTCGGGCCGCAGAAGGGCGCCGATCGCGATGCGGTCGCCCGGCTGACCAAGCGACTGAACGACCAGGCCCGGCGCATGTCGCGCGATCCCCGGGGCGTGCCGATGACCGGCGCCGCGGGAGGGCTGTCGGGCGGCCTGTGGGCCGAGCTCGGCGCCGAGCTCGTGCCGGGCGCGCAGTACGTGCTCGATGCGGTCGACTTCGACCGGCGCTTGCGAGCGGCGCGCGCCGTGGTGACCGGCGAGGGCAAGCTCGATCAGCAGAGCCTGGCCGGCAAGCTCGTGTCCGAGATCTCGACTCGGGCCCGCCAGGCCGGGGTGCCCTGCCACGCGATCGTCGGCACCCGCGAGCTCGACACGTTCGGCGCCCGCGTGCTCGACCTCCAAGCGGTCTACGAGGCCGGGACGCCGCGCGAGATCACCGCCGCGGCCCGCCAGCTGGCGAACTGCCTCTAGCTATGCCTATAGATCTATATATAGATCAACAGAACTTGCCGAGCGGCGCGTCCGAGCCCGCACCCGGCGGTTCCTCGACCTGTGCCCCGAGAGACTGCAGGAAGCGGGCCATCTCGCGCCCCGAGTGCGTCACCTCGCCCTCGTGGTAGCAGTCGTTGGCCCGGGTGGCGCCGTCCGCCTCGGCCCAGCCCCATTCGGTGCCGGTGCCGCCCGGCAGCGCCTCGGCGATCTTCTGAGCGGCCCGGACGTGGGCGCCGGCGGGGAGCAGATGCTTCAGGTGCTCGGCGACGTAGATGATGTCGCCGGCGTGGCTGCCGTCGAGCAGCTGGTACCAGATGAAGTGGCCGCCCGGCCAGCCGCTGTCGTGCGAGTCGGAGCTCGCGGCAGGGGCCTTGAGCAAAGCGTCAGCCTGGGTAGGACGCCCCGGTCAGCGCGTGGACGGCGCCAGGCGGTCAGTTGTGCGAAAACGCCTTGCGCTTGGAGTCGTCCGGGTGGGGCAGCGGCGCGTCCAGCGACTCCAGGAACTTGGTCTGCTCGCGCAGGTAGTCGAGCAGGTGATCGGCCATCTCGCGGGTCATGCCGGCGCGGACCACGATCCGCAGCACGCTCAGGTCCTGGCGGTTCGAGGGGAACGAGTAAGCCGGCACCAGCCACCCGCGCTGGCGCAGGCGATCGGACACGTCGAACACGCTGTAGTTCTGCACCTCGGGGGCGAGCCCGAACGCGAACACCGGCAGGTCGTCGCCGTGCGAGACCAGCCGGTAGGAGCCGATCTTGGCGATCTCGTCGGCCAGGTAGCGCGCCACGTCCTGGGCGCCCTGCATCACACGCCGGTAACCGTCGCGGCCCAGCGTGGTGAACATGTAGTACTGGGCGATCACCTCGCTGCCCGGACGCGAGAAGTTCAGCGCGAACGTGGGCATGTGGCCGCCGAGGTAGTTCACGTCGAACACCAGATCGCGCGGCAGCGCTTCCTCGTTGCGCCACACCGCCCAACCCACGCCGGGGTAGACCAGGCCGTACTTGTGGCCCGAGGCGTTGATCGACTGCACGCGCTCGATCCGGAAGTCCCACTCGAGGTCGGGCTGGAGCACGGGCGCCACGAACCCCCCGGAGGCGGCGTCGACATGCATCGGCACGTAGATGCCCTTCTCGCGCTCGAGCTTGTCGAGCGCGGCAGCAATGTCCTTGATCGGCTCGTAGCTGCCGTCAAAGGTCGAACCGAGGATGGCCACCACGCCTATCGTGTTCTCGTCGCACAGGGCGACGGCCTCGTCGGCTCCAAGATGGAACCGGTCGCCCTCCATCGGGACCTGCCGCGGCTCGACGTCCCAGTAGCGGCAGAACTTCTCCCAGCACACCTGGACGTTGATCCCCATCACCATGTTGGGCCGGTCGGTCGGCTTGCCCGCCTTGCGCATGCGCTCGCGCCAGCGCCACTTCAGAGCCAGACCGCCCAGCATGCAGGCCTCGCTCGAGCCCGTGGTCGAGCAGCCGGTGGCCTGCTCGTGGTCGGGCGAGTTCCAGAAGGACGACAGGATGTTCACGCACCGAGACTCGATCTCCGCCGTCTGCGGATACTCGTCCTTGTCGATCATGTTCTTGTCGGCCGTCTCGGCCATGAGCCGGCCCGCGGTCGCGGGCATGTAGGTGGTGACGAACGTGGCCAGGTTCAGCCGCGCCTGACCGTCCAGCAGCAGCTCGCTCGAGATCAGCTCGTAGGCCGTCTCTGAGTCCAGCCCGCTCTCGCCTATGTGGTGGAGCGGGAGCTGGGCCGCGTCCTCATCGCGCTGCGCGGTTTCCGGCATCGCTTGGTGGGGCTGGCGCTTGTGCTGCGTCGTGAGGGGCACCGGCAGGCTCCTTGGATCGGGGACAGCTCAGATATTCCCCGATTACCGGTCCGGCGGCGGTTGACACCCGAGCTCGATCAGAAACCGGGCAAACGCCAGGCGGTCCCGGTCGGGGTGAAACGGCTCGCCGCCGTTTCGCAGCAGCGCGCCCAAGCGCTCGAGGTCGTAGAGCAGCGCGAGCTTGCCGGGCGGGTCGTCCCATTCACCCGAGTCGTAGCGCTCAACCCAGGCCGACAGTGCGGCCAGCGCCTCCACCTGCACCTGATCCTCCCACCAGCCGCTGCGCAGGGCCAAGCGGTAGCGAGCCCTGAGCGCGCACACGTCGGACCACAGCTGCTCGAACCACATCCAGCGCTCGCGCGGGTACAGCCCCTCGCAGCTGAGCGGCCAGCGGGGCGTGACCGGCTCGCCCCACTCGCTCTCGGGCTCGGGCCAGTCGTCGGACTCGGGGCGGCTCACGCGCCGGCCAGTCGTCGCAGCCGGCGGTCCTCGAACCACAGCCGCAGCCGCAGCCTGGTCGGTGCGAGCCGGCCATAGAGCAGCAGCGCGTGCCGGTCAGGCAGCTGGCGCAGCGCCTCGGCGGCCATCAGCGGGCGGCGCCGGCGCGAGGTCGAGCGGCTGGTGCCGCCCGCGCCCGTGGTGTGTGTGCGCTCGCGGGCCTCCTCCTCGCCGATCAAACCGGCGAAGTAGCGCAGCGTGTCGAGATCGGCCACACCGGGCAGCAGCATCCGGGCCCGGTGGCTGTTGACCACGGTCTCCGCCTGCTGGCCATAGCGCGAGCGGGCCTGGGCGAGGTCGTGGAAGATCGTGACCAGCTGGATGTTGTGCGAGGGGGCGGTCGAGGCGATTTCGGCCAGGCTGGGCAGCGGCGCGACGTTACCCGCCTCGTCCAGGCACAGCAGCAGGGGCCGCTCCAGGCGGCCGCCGGCCAGCGTGGCCCGCTCGTAAGCCCGGTCGACGATCTCTCCCAGCAGGGCGAGGAACAGCGGCCGCAGGAGCTTCGACGCCTTGGCGTCGCCGATCAGATACAGGGTGGCCGCCCCGTCGAGCAGGCGGTCGGCGGTGATCTCGCTCGCGGCGGCCGAGCGCATCACGCGCTGGAAGCGGTAGGCGCGCAACAGCGTCTGGGCGGTGGCCTCGATCGAGGTACGGGTGCGATCGGCCTGAGCCTCGAAGGCTCTGACCGCGTCGTAGGCCGCGTACGCATCGGCCACGCGGGGTTCGCTGTCGGCCTCGCCACTGATCCGCATGAGCGTCTCATCGAGCTCGCGGGCGCCCTGCCCGTACACCCAGCGGACCACGCCGTCCATCCCCGCGCCGCCGGCCGCCGCGGCGAACAACAGTGGAGCCAGTCGCTGCTCGGCCGCCACCGCCCAGAAGTCGCCACCCTCCAGGCTGCGGCGGTCGACCTCGGCCGCCGAGGCCAGCCGCCAGGCCACCTCGAGCGCGCCGTCCCAGGTGCCGGCCCCATGTAGCGGCGACCACGTGTGGGTCGGCATCCGGGCCAGCCCGAACGGATCGAACACGAGCGCGTCGCCGAGTTCGCGGCGCCGGCTGATCGTCGCGGCCAGCAGATCGGTCTTGATCGAGCAGGCCACGGCGGGACCGCTCCAGTCGAGCAGCGCCGGAATCGCGATCCCGGCCGACTTGCCCGACTGCGGTGGTCCGAAGGCAACGAGCGCGTGACGCTGCTCGGCGTAGAGCAACCGGCCGCCCCGCCGGCCCAGCACCAGCCGTCCGCGCCGGTCGGCTCGCCAGGCGCTCCGAAGCCGGCGTAGCTCGCTCGGACGCGCCCATCGGGCGCTCTCATCGGCGCGCAGCCCGACCGCGATGCGCCCGGCCACCACCACGACGACCGCCGCGGCGCCCGCCAGCAAGGCGAGTGCGCCGTAGAACCCGCCGGCGCCCGGCAGGCGCGATCGCGCCACCGCCGGCCACGCACCGGCCGGGTCCGAGAGGTGCGAGGGCAGCCGGATCACGATCCCGAGCAGCTGCGCTGCGCCGACATGCGGCCAGCCGGAGCCGAACAGGGCGCCCGCCAATCCGCCCCAAAGCCACAGCGCGGTGGCGAGCGTGGCGAGTCCCGCGATCACCGCCAGGACCACCGCGTCGGAGATCGAGTCGTGCGTGGGCCCGCTCATCGGCGGGCTCCGGCCGCGTCGCTCACCTGCATGCCGGTGTCGGTGTTGGTCAGCCTGGTTTCCAGGCGCGAGCGGTAGTGCTGGACGACGAACGAGCGGCTGCCCACCCGCCACAGGGCCTGGCCGGCGCCCAGCATCGAGATCAGCCGTGCCTCGTTCTCCGAGAGGCCGAGCAGCGAGGCGGTGAGCGGAACCTGGCTCTCGTCCTGGTGGTAGACGATCCGGGTCGAGGCGTCGGCCACGAGGCCCTCCGCGATCCGCGCCGCGCGCGAGCCGGCGTCGCCCGCCGCACTCAGATCGGCCAGCTTGTGCAGCACCACGAGGTTCATCACCCCGAACTGGCGGGCCAGCTTGAAGTTGGACTGAAACCACTCGCCGAGGCCGGTGTGCTGGACGATCTTCCACGACTCGTCCGCCACGTTGATGAGCCGCTCGCGACCGGGACGTTCGGCCATCCGGGCTAGCAGCGCGCTCATCCAGGCCGTGGCGCAGGCCATCAGGATGCCGACCGCCGGTGAGTCCTTGACCGCGTGCAGGTCGAGCACAAGCAGCTTGGCATCGAGGTCGAGTCCCGGGCTGGTGGGGCCGTCGAACATCCCCTTCAGCGGGCCTTCGCACAGATCCTGGAGGGCGAGCGCCGCGCGCCGCACGTCGAGGGCGAGCTTCTCGGGGCTCGTCCGCAGTCGCTCCGCCATGTCCGCGCTGGGGTCGAACAGGACCTTGGCGATCTGCGGCAGCGTCGGTTCTGACTCGCCCCTGGCCCGCACCGCGTGCAGCGCCTCGCGCAGCCCCGCCGCCTCGATCTGGGTCAACGGCTCTCCCACCGCGGTCACGCTCACCGCGCGCAGGAGCTCGAGCTGGGCGTGCTCCTCGGGCCGGGACGCCAGCGGGTTCAGCCGGACCGTGCCGCCGGGCTCGAGCGCGACTGGCCTGACTCCCACAGCCCGGCAGAGCGGGCCGTATTCGCGCTTGACGTCGAGCACGAACGCCCGGCGGCCGAACAGCAGCATCCGCCACAAAAGCGTCTTGACCAGCGCGCTCTTGCCCTGTCCGAGCTTGCCGAGCACGATCGCGTTGGGGTCGTCGAGCGTTCCGTCGCCGTACAGGACCCAGGGGTCGTAACAGAAGGCGCCGCCGCCCGAGTCGCGCCCGATGAACACCCCGCGGCCGCCGAGGCCACCGCCGG
>JAFAYP010000222.1 GCA_019240305.1 Solirubrobacterales bacterium | reverse complement strand
ATGGACGCGTGCTGTTCGACCTCATCCACTCGCGCCCCTCGCCGGGGCTGGTCTGTCCGGACGACCAGCTGGCCCTTTCGCACGAGGACATCGCATCCGTAGTCGCCGACCTTGCCGGGCGGCTGCGGTCGGCGGGCGTCGAGCGCGGCGACCGGGTTGCGCTGGTCCTGCCGAACGGTCCCGAGATCGTCCTGTGCCTGTTTGCCATCGCGCTGCTTGGCGCGGTCGCTGCACCCCTCAACCCGGAGTACACCGAGGCCGAGTACCGCTTTTACCTCGCGGATCTCGCGCCGAGGTTCGCGATCGCGGGAAGCGAGCCGCCGGCCGGCCTGCTCGCCGCGGTCGACGATCTGCCGGTGATCGAGGCGCCGGCCGCGCGACCGGACGCTCGTCCCGCGTTGTTCCTCGACGGCCGCGAACTGCCCCCGGCGCCGTCGTTCGAACGCGGCCAGTCGGACGACCCCGCGCTGCTGCTGCACACCAGCGGCACCACGTCGCGGCCCAAGCAGGTGCCGTTGCTCCAGCGGAACCTCACCGCCCAGGCGGCTTCGATCGCGACGCACTACGCGCTGAGCGAACACGATGTTTCCTTCTGCGCGATGCCTCTGTTCCACGTCCACGGCCTAGTCGCCTCGACGCTCGCGCAGCTCAGCGCCGGGGGGACGGTGGTCGTGCCGCGCCGGCTGGTTCCCGGACGGTTCTGGGCCCAGGCGCGTGAGCACGACATGACGTGGTACTCCGCCTCGCCCACGCCCCATCAGAAGCTGGTGGCGCGGCTGGACGAGCCACCGTCCACGCTGCGCTTCGTCCGCTCCTGCAGCTCCGCGCTGACGCCCGAGATGATGCGTGACGTGGAGGCCCGCCTCGGCGTCCCGATGGTCGAGGCGTACGGGATGACCGAGGCGACTCACCAGATGACCTCGAACCCGTTGCCTCCGGCCGAGCGGAGAGCCGGGTCGGTCGGCGTGTCGGCCGGCGCGGAGGTCCGGGTCGTCGATGACAGCGGGCGCGACGTGCTCTCCGGAGCGCCCGGCGAGGTGGCGATTCGAGGTCCCGGCCTGACTCCCGGGTATCTGGCCAACGAGAAAGCCAACGCCGAGTCGTTCTTCGACGGATGGTTCCGCACCGGCGACATCGGTGTCCTCCACGGCGGATATCTCCGCCTACAGGGCCGGCGCAAGGAGATGATCAACCGAGGCGGCGAGAACATCTCGCCCCACGAGGTCGAGGCGGTCCTCAGCTCCCACCCGCTCGTCGCCGAAGCGGTGGCCTTCTCCGTTCCTGACGCCAAGTACGGTGAGCGGGTCGCCGCCGCCGTTGTGCTCGGTGGTGAGGTCAGTCCCGAGGAACTCCGTCGCCATGCGAGCGAGTCGCTGGCGGCGTTCAAGGTCCCGGACGCGATCTACCCGGTGCCGGAGATCCCGCGCACACCCACCGGCAAGGTCCAGCGCTCGCGGATGGCGGCTCACCTCCAGATCACCGGTCGATGAGGTTCGCGGTCCTCGGGGCAGGCGCGATCGGCGCCTACGTCGGCGCCGCGCTGGCCCGGGGCGGAAGCGATGTGACGTTGATCGCGCGCGGCGACCACCTGCGCGCGATGCAGACCTTCGGCGTCCGGGTCGAGAGCCCGCGGGGCGACTTCACGATCGGCGTGCCCGCGACGTCCGACTTCGCGGCGATCGCGGAGGCCGACGTGATCTTCCTCGGTCTGAAGGCCAACGGCCTGCCCGGGGTCGCGCCCGAACTGGCGAACGTGCTGTCACCCGATGCAGTCGTGATCGGCGCGCAGAACGGCATCCCGTGGTGGTATTTCCAGCGCCACGGCGGACGCCTCGACGGCCACCAGCTTCACAGCGTCGATCCGGGCGGAGCCGTCAGCCGCGCGATCGGTCCGGATAACGTCGTCGGGTGCGTGATCTACTGCTCGACCGAACTCGCCGCTCCGGGGGTCGTCCGTCACGTCGAGGGCACCCGCTTCGCCATCGGCACGCCGTCCGGCGAGGTTAGCGAGGAGTGCCGCGAGATCTCGGCCGCGTTCGCCGCCGGCGGACTCAAGTGCCCGATCGCGCCCAACCTCAGAGAGCACATCTGGCTGAAGCTGATCGGCAACGCGGCCTTCAATCCGATCACCACCATCACCCGCACGACGATGGGTGATCTGGCCCGCTCGAGCAGCGCGATCGCGTGCGTGCGGGCGGTCATGGAGGAGTGCGCCGCGGTGGCCGGAGCCCTCGGCGTCGAGTTGCCGGTCTCGATCGAGCGCCGCATCGAGGGCGCGCTGGCGGTTGGCGATCACCGGACCTCGATGCTTCTGGACTGTGAGGCCGGTAAGCCGCTCGAGCTCGACTGCATGACCGGCGCGATCATCGAGATCGCCGAGCTCGTGTCCGTGCCCGTTCCCACCGTCCGCACGTTGCACACGCTCACGAACGCGGTTGGCGAGCTCCGAGCGCAGTTCACATGAACATCGTCAGTGAGCCGAGGTAGGAGGAGCCGGTGCGTGCACTGCTGCTCATCGATATCCAGAGGGATTACTTTCCCGGCGGGGCATGTCCGCTCGTCGGCAGCGACGCGGCAGCCGACGCCGCGGCTAGCGTCCTAGCCGGGTTTCGAGCCAGAGGCGAGCCGATACTCCACGTGAGACATGAATGGGACGCTCTCGACGCGCCGTATCTGCGCCCGGGCACCCCCGGCATCGAACACGACCCGCGCATCGCTCCGACCGGCGAGGAGCCCGTGATTGTCAAGGAGTATCCGAACGCATTCCGCGACACGGACCTCGAGCAGCGACTGCGGAGCCACGGAATCGACTCGCTGGTTATTGCAGGGATGATGACGTCGATGTGCGTCGACTCCACCGCCCGCGCTGCGGCTGATCTCGGCTTCGCGGTGACGGTGGTCGCAGATGCATGCGCCGCGCCGGACCTCGAGTACGCGGGCACGAAGGTCCGCGGCTCCGCCGTGCACGCAGCTTTCCTCGCCGCCCTTAGCGATGGCTACGCCGACGTTGTCGGGGCGCAGACGCTCAGCTGATCAGTATCGCCTTGCGTGGTTAGCCGACCCGCCGCTCGCCTGAGGCGATGCGCGATTTCAACTCGCCACTCGGCGAGCTCGAGCGGGGGACTCGAGAGGCTCGTGTGGATCCGGAACACAGCTGTGGCGTAGTTGGCACAGAGTTGGCACGACTATGTCTTGATCCGTTGCAGCGCCCCGCAGGATGCTGTCTGGGTGGCAACCCTGGCACAGAAGATTGAGGCCGAGAAGCGGATGCGGGACCTGCTCGAGCAGGGTGGGCTTCCTCAGCCGGATTACGTCGAGTACGGATTCACCTGCATCAGGCTGTTCTTCGAGGACACCAAGACCGTCGTCGTCATCGACATCGATGAGCCGGCGGACATCGAGGGGACCGTCGATCCAGGCGATCACCTGGACGCTCGGCGGCGGGGGTCCCGGGGCCATTGAACCGAGAGGCTCGATGGCCCGGGCTCGCCCAACCGGGAGGCAGGACGCAGGCCGTCTACTATCGCGACGCCCGTGGGCGCGAGCCGGTCAATGACTGGCTTGAGGGCCTCGTCATGACAAACCCGGAAGCCGGGGCCAAGATTGGCGAGCGTGTAGCCGAGTACCTCAACGGCCGCCCTTCCGGCGGTCCACCGCCCGAGTTTCCGATCACCTCTCAGATCGAGGGCGGCCTGCGTGAGCTCCGAGTCCGCTTTGCGAATACCCGGTACCGGCTTCTGTACCAGCGCTCCGGCAATCTCATCGTCCTCCTCCACGCCTTCGAGAAGAACACGGGCGCGGTCACGGATCGCGACAAGCAGATCGCCCAGCGACGGTTCGTCGATTTCAAGGCCAGGATGAACGCCGAGCCGCGTATGCGCCCGCGAGCGGCGGGGCATGATGCCCCATCCCGACGAGGACTTGAGCTGTGACCGATGGTGATTTAGTCCCGAGCGGAAACTTATCTAACTTGATAAGTTTGAGTGGCGATGCAACGACACACTGAAAGCCCCGTCGGACAGCTCGCTGAGCGGGCGGATGCGAGCCGCGCTCGGCGGAGCCGCGCATACCGAAACGCCCGCGACGAATACGCGCGGATCCGCGAGCTTCGTATGACCAATCCGATCGCTGCCCACCTGCGGGAGCGACGCTTCGAGCTCGGACTCACGCAGGAGCAGGTCGCCAACGCGGCCGGTACTTCGCATACCGCGATCTCCCGGCTGGAAAACGGGACGCACCTACCGCAGCTGGACACGCTGCGCCGGATCGCAGGCGTGCTCGACGAGGAGCTGCTGCTCTGCTTTCAGCGACTCGAGGACGGCGAGCTCGAGCGCGCGTTCGCCGCTGTCATGGCGTAGCGCCTCCGGCACGCGGCGGGCTCAGGCCGGCCGCACGACGTCGCGCGGCCGGCCTGAGGTGAAAGCGCTCAGGCGATCAGCCGCCTGATGACGGGTTGTAGAGCACCGCGGTGCCGTCGGGCTTGATGATCTCCATCGCCGCGTCGACCTCCGGGATGTTCTCGTAGTTCTGTGGCGTGCGGGCCCACTGGATGCCCATCGTGTTCGTATTCAGGTGCTGGAGGGTGTGGAAGACATCGGTCTCCGACAGCGACGGGGAGTGGGTGACCGCCCAGCCGAGCTCCAGCCCCGAGTCGAACCCGACCTGACTGTTGTCAAGCTGGTTCTCGGAGTTGAAGCCGGCCGCCTT
>JAFAYP010000219.1 GCA_019240305.1 Solirubrobacterales bacterium | reverse complement strand
GTGGGCCTTGCTCATCTCGAGCCAGGGGCGGGCGTCGGCCGTGTACAGGTGCAGGTGGGGCCCGCGCAGGCCGAAGTAGCGCTTGCCGATCGTGGTCAGCTCGCCGTCGATCTCGACCGCGTCGACCCGGGTCGAGGGGAAGTAGTGGCCGTAGGCGCGCGCCACCGTCCCGGCCGCGTCGCCCAGGATCGCGACCCGGCCCGGCGCGGCCGCCCGAGCGCCCGCGAACGGCAACACCAGGAAGTCGTCCCAGTAGCCACCGGTCAGGTAGCTCCAGGGGCGATACAGGGAGTGGATGGCCACACCCTCGTTGAGCTGGAGCCAGCGCTCGCCGGTGGGGAACTGGAGCACGCGCGCGTACTGGTAGTCGGTCTCGGCCGAGAAGATGACCCGGGCGCCGGGGACATCGGCGCCGACCGCCGCGGGCGGAACAGCCAACAGGCCCGCGATCAGCGCGGCCACAACCAAAAAGCGCCAGGACCCGGCGCCGAGGGCCGCGGCGATGGCCAGCACCAGCGCGAAGACCAGGAACGTCCGGTGGGTCCCGATCAGCGGGATCAGGAGCAGCGCGGCCAGGAAGGTGCCGAGCAGCGACCCGGCGGTCGAGATCGCGTACAGGCGTCCGGTGACCGTGCCGGTGTCGGACACGTGATCGACCGCGAGCCGGTTGGCGTAGGGCGCCACCATCCCCAGCAGCAGCACGGGCACGGCGACGAGCACCAGGACCGCCGCCAGCGAGCCGAGGAAGCCACCGACTGACAGGGCCCCCAGCGCCTTGACTGCCTCGTGCAGGAACGGGTCCGACACGAACGGCACGATGGCCAGCAGCACCGCGGCGCCCAGCACGATCGCGCACAGGCCTCTCAGATCGGCCCGGCGGTCCGCCAGCCGACCACCCACGGCGTAGCCGGCCGACAGCGCCACCAGCACCGTGGCGATCGTGTTGGCCCAGATGATCGTCGAGGCCCCGAAGTAGGGGGCGAGCAGCCGAGCGGCGGCGATCTCCGCCCCCAGGCTGGCCGATCCGACGCAGAACGCGACGGCCCGCAGGCGCCAGAACGGCACGGGAGCGGCCGGCGCGGAATGGCCGGCGGTAGCGTCGGGCGCGGCCGCGGGACGGATCTTCTCCGTGACGCTCACGTGAGCCGAAGCGTACGCGGGCGGTCGAACAAATGGTCGGCATCCGTACGGCGGGGTTCAGCTTCCCAGGCAAACCGTCGATTAGGCGCTGAGGGCGAATAACCCGCCAGCTCACCGTCCGCCATGCCCGAAGCCTTCGTCGCCCGCCAGCCCATCTTCGACCGCAACCTGCACGTCGCCGGTTACGAGCTGCTGTTCCGGGGCGGCGACGCGACCAGCGCGATGATCGCCGACGCGGAGGGGGCCACGGCCTCGGTCGTGCTCAACTCGTTCACCGAGATCGGACTCGAGCGTCTGGTGGGAGCCAAGCCGGCGTGGGTGAATGTCTCGCGCGAGTTCGTGCTCGACGGCCTGGCCGCGACCGTCCCGCCGTCGGTGGTCGGCCTGGAGATCCTCGAGGATGAGCTGCTCGACGAGCGCTTCGTGCACGCGCTGATCGAGCTCAAGCGCCAGGGCTACCGGATCGCGCTGGACGACTTCGCGTACAGCGTGAGCGCCGAGCGGCTGCTCAGCCTGGTCGACGTGGTCAAGCTCGACCTGATCGGTCTGGGGCGCGAGGGCATGGCCCGCGAGGTCGCCCGCCTGAAGCCCCACGGGATGACGCTGCTGGCCGAGAAGGTCGAGTCCCACGAGGAGCACGCCTACTGCGTCGAGCTCGGCTGCGACCTGTTCCAGGGCTTCTTCTTCTGCCGCCCCGAGCTGCTGCACAACCGGGGGATCGTGGCCAACCGGGCCTCGGTGCTCCAGATCGTGGCCGCCCTGCAGGACCCGACCGTGCAACTCGGGCAGCTCGAGCGGATGATTGGCCGTGATGTCGGCCTGAGCTTCCGGCTGCTGCGCTACATCAACTCGGCGTTCTTCGGCCTGCGCTTCGAGGTCAGCTCGATCGGGCAGGCACTGGCCCTGCTCGGCGTGCAGAACCTCCGCCGCTGGGCCACGCTGACCGTGCTGGCCAGCATCGACGGCAAGCCGCCCGAGCTCACCGTGACCGCTCTGGTCCGGGCTCGCTTCTGCGAGCTGGCCGGCGATCAGCTGGCCGGCCCGCGTCCCGGCGAGCTGTTCACGCTCGGCCTGTTCTCGGTGATCGACGCGCTGATGGACGCGCCGATCGAGGAGGTCGTCGCGATGATCCCGTTCCCGTCCGACATGCGCGACGCGCTGATCGCGCGCGAGGGCGAGAAGGGCGAGCTGCTGGGTTGCGTGACCGCCCTCGAGGCCGGCGACTTCGATAGCGCCCAGCGCCTCGTGCGTGGGGCCGGCGATCTCTACCTCGAGGCGCTGCTGTGGGCGAACGACGCGTCCAACGCGCTGTTCGAGGAGTCGGCGGCCGCGGCCGCCTGAGCGGCCGCGCCGACCACCACCCCTACGCGGTGTGTGCAGCTCGGCGTCGTAGGCCCACTCGCCGCTGAGCTGACGATCCAGCACGATCGTGTCAAGCTACTGCGCCGATGTTGCT
>JAFAYP010000199.1 GCA_019240305.1 Solirubrobacterales bacterium | reverse complement strand
TTCCTCGGGTACGTGATCGTCACCCTGTTCGTGCTCACCTGGGTGATCGCGCTGCTGATCTGGCGCGTGGGGCGAATCGAGGAGCGGTGGAGCGCTCAGATCGCGCGCTCCGAGCCGATCCCGTCCTGACGCCTGGCGCACATGTTCGGCCGCATTGGCAAGAGCGCGCTGCGGGACCTCGCGGACGAGGACCTGATGGCGCGCTTCCAGGACGGCGACGCGCGCGCGTTCGAGGTGATCTTCGACCGTCATGCGGCTGTCGCGTTCTCGCTTGCGTACCGCATATGCGGCCGGCGCGCGATCGCGGAGGACATCGTCCAGGAGTCGTTCCTGTCGCTGTGGCGCAGCGGCGCCCGCTATGACTCGACGCGAGGGAGCGTCCGCTCGTGGATCCTCACCACGGTGCACAATCGTGCGATCGACTCCTTCCGCAAGGAGAGGCTCACCAGCACCCGTAACGTCGGCGACGAAGGGCTGGCCGAGCGGATGCCGGCGCCGGAGCGCACGGAGGCCGAGATCGAGCGCCGTGACGACGCGCGCCAGGTCCGCGCCGCGCTCACGATGCTGCCCGAGGAGCAGCGGCGCGTGATCGAGCTCGCGTACTTCGGCGGTTTCAGCCACACACAGATCGCCGAGCTGCTCGGCCTCCCTGCCGGAACGGTGAAGGGGCGCATGCGACTCGGACTGACGAAAATGCGCCTTGCGCTTGCCGACCCGGCAGACGTGGTGCTATGACCTTCCACGAGCCGATGTCAGACAACCCGGACTGCGGCCTGGACGCGGCCGCCTACGTGCTCGGCGCGCTCGAGCCCGACGAGGCCGAGGAGTTCCGCCGGCATCTCGAGCAATGCGCGGTGTGCCGCGACGAGGTCGGATCGCTTCGGCACGTCGTCGACGCGCTGCCGATGGCCGCCCCGCAGTACCCGGTCCCGCGTGGTCTGCGACGGCGCGTACTCGGCCTGGCCCGCCGAAAGCCGCGCCAGGCACCCCCCTCGGCCCGCGCCAGCCCCGCGCGGCGGCGTATGGGAGTGCCATCCCTCCCCGCGCTCGCCGGCACGCTCGCCGCCGTCATCGCCGCCGTGGTCGTGGCGGTGCTCGCCTCCGGGGGATCACCAGGCGCCCGCGTGATCCAAGCCAGCACGGGCAACGCCGAGCTGCGCATCACGGGCGGGCGGGGCGAGCTGATCGTCCACGCGCTCCCGCAGCCGCCTGCCGGCCAGATCTACGAGGTGTGGCTGGTGCATCCAAACCATCCGCCCGCCCCGACCTCAGCCCTGTTCGGCGTCACGACGGCCGGCCAGGCCGACGTGGGCGTCCCCGGCGAGCTGAACGGCGTCAGCGAAGTCCTTGTCACGCCCGAGCCCGCCGGCGGCACCAGGGTCCCGACGCACACCCCCGTGATCGTCGCGCGCCTCGACTGATCCGGTCAGCGCCCCGGTCCGTACAAGGACCAGAGCCAACCACACCCGGATCGGAGGAACCCACATGGGGCTCGACAACCCAACTCATCTCGCCATCCTGTTCATCATCCTGCTGCTCGTATTCGGGGCCAAGCGGCTCCCCGAGCTCGGCCGCTCGCTCGGCGCCGGGTTGCGCGGCTTCAAGGAGTCGATCAACCCCGAGGCAACGGCGCCCACGCCCCAGGCCCCTGAGCTGACGGCAGCGCCCGCCGTCCCGCTCGCCGCAGCAGGCCAGCCCGCCGAGCGCGTCCACCCGGTCGCCTGACCGGAGCCCATAAGCGATGCAGATATCGCACGCGATCCGGCCGATCGGCCATACCGACCAGCTGACCGTGGTCGGTCACCTCGACGAGCTGCGGATGCGGCTGATCGTCTCGCTGGTCGCACTCGCCGTCGCGTTCGGCATCTGCTTCTCGCAGAACCAGCGGTTGCTCCAGCTCATCGACGCGCCGCTCGCTCACCAAACCCAGCAGCAGGTCCGCGCCGGGCACGGCCCGCTCGGCGCGACCTATGGCGTGGCGCAAGCCAGTCGGGACGTCGCCATCCAGCTGCGCGCCGTCGTCGCCACCCTCCCCGCGCAACGGCACCAGCCCGCGCTGGCGATGATCGACGCGAGCCTTGCCCGCGACATCGCTCGCCTCTCGGCCCCACCCGCTGGCGACAAGCCGGTCACGCTCGGGATCGCCGAACCGTTCACGACCACC
>JAFAYP010000175.1 GCA_019240305.1 Solirubrobacterales bacterium | reverse complement strand
CGGGCGCGGACCTCACGGATAAGAACCGCGGGCCTGATCTCCACCCACGGTTAGAGGCCACTTCTACCGTGGCGCCGATGTGGAAACAACGACGGGGCAGGACGATCCGGTTCTACTCTGTCCAGACCGATTGGGAAGGGCCGCTCGGTGTTCACTTCGCTTACAAATCTCGCTCTGCGCCATCCACGCCGGATGGCGGCCCTGGTGGTCGTCGGGTTCATCGCTGCCGGGGTGTACGGCGGACCGGCGGCGGGTCTGCTGAAGGCACGCAACGCCTTTGTCGCCCCGTCCTCGCCGTCCGCCCGCGCGCAGCAGACGATCGAGCGGGCGACGGGGGCCGAGGACGGTCCCGGCGTGCTCGCGCTCGTCAGCGAGTCGCCGGCCAGCCCGACCGTCGCCGCGGTTGCCCGGACGATCCGGGCGGTGCCGGGCGTCGCGGCCGTCACCACGCCGCCGCCCGGGGCCGCGGCCGGACGCTCACCGCTTGTCTCACGTGACGGTCGCTCGTCCCTGATCGCCGTCACGCTGCGCGCGGCGCCCGACCCCAACGCCGTGGTCTCCTCGATCGAGACCGCGCTGCACGGGCGCCGCGACGTGGTGCTCGGCGGATCCGATGTCGCGGGCAAGGAGATCAGCGGGCAGGCGAGCAAGGACCTGGGGTTCGCCGAGCTGCTGGCGTTCCCGCTGCTGGCGATCATCGCGTGGCTGATCTTCCGGGGCGTTGCCGCCCTGCTCCCGATCGCGGTAGGCGGCGTCAGCGTGCTCGGGTCGTTCGTGATCCTGCGGCTCGTCAACGAGGTCGTGTCGCTCTCGAGCTTTGCTCTGAACCTGGTGATCGGACTGGGCCTCGGACTCGCGGTCGACTACAGCCTGTTGCTGGTGTGGCGCTTCCGCGAGGAGCTGAGCACCGGCGCCGATGTCCGGAGCGCGCTCCTGACCACGCTGCACACCGCCGGCCGCACGATCACCTTCAGCGCCGCG
This sequence comes from Solirubrobacterales bacterium, assembly GCA_019240305.1. Classification (GTDB taxonomy): domain Bacteria; phylum Actinomycetota; class Thermoleophilia; order Solirubrobacterales; family Solirubrobacteraceae; genus Palsa-465. The sequence goes on along the minus strand of JAFAYP010000175.1, from coordinate 3,099 downwards.
ACGGTCGCCGCGGCGATGCTGACGCTGACGCTGTTCCCCCAGCGGTTCCTGATCTCGATGGGGATCGGCGGCGCGGCCACCGCGCTCGTCTCATGCGCGGCGGCCCTGCTCGTCGTGCCCGCTCTGCTGGTGCTGCTGGCCGGCCGGATCGGACGCGTGAAGCCGGCGCCGGAGGGCACCGGCCGCTGGTATCGGCTGGCGCACCTGGTGATGCGCAGGCCGGGGTTGGTCGCGGCCGGGACGGCTCTGGTGCTGCTCGTGATCGCGTCGCCGACGCTGCGCGTCCGGTGGGCCGGGGTCGACGCGACCGACCTGCCGTCCGGGCAGAGCGCGCGTGTCGTCTCGGATGCCCTCGCTCGCGAGTTCCCCGCCCAGGAGCTCAACCCGATCACGCTCGCCGCGAGGGCGCCCGCCTCGGCCGGACCGCAGCTCGACTCCTACTCGCACCGGCTGGGAGCGCTGCCGGGCGTGACCGGCGTGCAGCCGCCGCGCTACCTGGGCAGCCATATCTGGCAGATCCGGCTCGGCGCCGCCGGCGACCCGATCTCGTCGGCCGCCCAGCGGACGATCGCCCAGATCCGGGCGCTCCCCGCGCCCGCCCCTCTCCTGGTTGGGGGGAGCGCCGCCTCGTTCGTCGACCAGCAGGCGTCGATCGCCAGCGCGCTGCCCCTCGCCCTGGGCGTGCTCGCGTTGGTGACCGTGGTCATCCTGTGGCTGATGACCGGCTCGGTCGTGCTCCCGGTCAAGGCGCTCTTGATGAACGCGCTGACGGTGGCGACCGCCACCGGCGTGCTCGTGTTCGTCTTCCAGGACGGTCGCCTCCAGAGCGTGCTCGACTACACCGGCCAGCGAGGGATCGAGCAGACCGATTTCCTCGTGCTTGCCGCGATCGCGTTCGCGCTGTCGACCGACTACGGCGTGCTGCTGATGACGCGGATCAAGGAGGCGCGCGACGGCGGCCGCGATAACCGCGAGGCGATCGCCGTCGGGTTGGAGCACAGCGGACGGGTGGTCAGCGCTTCGGCGGTGCTGCTGGCCGTCGCGATCGGCGCGTTCGCCACCTCCCACATCATCTTTCTGAAGGAGATCGGCGTCGGCGCGCTGGTCGCCGTGCTGGTCGATGCGTTCGTCGTACGCTCGACGCTGGTGCCCGCACTGATGGCTCTCCTGGGCGAGTGGAACTGGTTCTCGCCGTCCGCGCTGCGCCGCCTGCACGACTGGATCGGAATCGAGAAGCGCGAACCGGCTATGGCGCGACCGGCTGGCGCGGACCTCACCGGGGCGATCGTGACCGCGCCCCCGACGGGATCGTGAGCGGAGACCGGCCGCTGGCCCGCGAGCTCCGCTGGCCCGGAGTCGGCCTGCTCGCGGCGTTCATGGTTGCCGGCGCGCTCACCCGCGACCCGCGGGATCTCGCGCTGAGCATCGTCGGGTCCGTCGTGGCCGTCGCCGCGGCGAGCATGCTGTGCATGCGGGGTCCGCGCACAGCCCTGGCGCTCGCTTTGCTCGCCGGCGCCGGCGTCGTGCTCGTCGCCGGAGGGCGCGGGCAGTGCCTCGCCTGGTTCGGGCTGTGCGTGCTCGCGTTCATGGTGATGATCGTCGCCGGTCCAAGGCATGGGATGCTGTTCTTGCTCGCGGCCGAGGTGCTGCTGATCGCCCATCTGTTGCTCCCGCATTTCACCGCCGGCTGGACGCCGTGGATAGCGGGCGTCGCGGTCTCGGCTGGCGGGGCGGCGCTGATCGTGCGCCAGCAGGAGCTGGTCATCCAACTGCGCGCGGCCCAGGCTGGGCTGGCGGAGCGCTCACGCGCGGAGGAGCGCAACCGCATCGCCCGCGACCTGCACGATGTGATCGCCCACAGCCTGACCGTTTCGCTGCTTCACATCTCGAGCGCTCGCCTGGCCGTCTCCGAGGATCCAGGCGATGCGGAGCGCGCCCTCGCCGAGGCCGAACGGCTCGGACGCCAGAGCCTCGAGGAGGTCCGGAGCATCGTCGGACTGATGCGCTCGAGCGATGGCGAGAACGGCTCGCGGCTCGTGCCGGTGCAGGGACTCGAGGCGCTCGATGAGCTCATCGAGCGCTTCCGTCGCGCCGGTGCCGAGGTCGGCCTCGAGCGCGGGGGTGATCTCGCGTCGCTGTCCGCCACGGCGAGCACCACGCTTTACCGGATCGCCCAGGAGGCATTCACGAACGCCGCCAAGCACGCGCCGGGCCGACCCGTGCGGGTCCGCCTCGCCGCGAGCGCCGGCCGCGTGGAGCTGACCATCGAGAGCGACGGGCCTCCCGGGAGGGGGCAGGGGCTGGGGCTCGACACGATGCGCGAGCGCGCCGAGGCAATCGGCGGCCGCTGTGAAGCCGGTCCGGCCGGCGCCGGATGGCGCGTGCACGCCTCGGTCCCGGCCAAGGGAGAAGCGTGAGCGCCGCGGAGGGTGCAGCGATCCGCGTCCTGCTGGTCGATGATCAGGAGCTGATCCGGGCTGGCCTGCGGGGAATCCTGCGTGCGAGCTTCGGCTTTCGGATCGTCGGAGAGTGCCGCCACGGGGGCGAGGTCGTCGGTGCCGTCCGCGCACTGCAGCCCGACGTCGTCCTGATGGACGTGCGGATGCCGGTGGTCGATGGCATCGAGGCAACCCGACGGCTGCGCGGAGACCCGGGCGCCCCGCCGGTGCTGGCCCTGACGACGTTTGAGGACGACGAGGTGCTCGCCGGCATGCTGCGCGCGGGAGCCGCCGGGTTCGTGCTCAAGGGCCTGCCGGCCGAGGACCTCCAGCGCGCGGTGCGCGCCGTGGCGTCCGGCGACGCATGGCTCGATCCCGCCGTCACCGATCGCGTGCTCACCGTGTACCGCGACGCTCCGGGCGCCCGCGCGGCAGATGCCGGTACGGAAGATCCGGCCGTGGCGAGCCTGACCGTGCGCGAGCGCGAGGTCCTAAAGCTGATCGCGACCGGACTGACCAACGATGAGATCGCCGAACAGCTCGTGCTCGGCGCCGGCACGATCAAGACGCACGTCAACCACATCTTCCTCAAGCTGGGCGTGCGCCACCGCGCCGAGGCCGTGATCTTCGCGTTTGAGCACGGACTGGCCAGGCCTGGCAA
>JAFAYP010000153.1 GCA_019240305.1 Solirubrobacterales bacterium | reverse complement strand
CGGCGAAATCGTGGGCGCCTCGGCGGAGCTCGAGAGCGTGGGCGGCGTGAGCATGTTGGGGCTCCCGCAGCTCGATCTCTCCCGGTCCGCACGGATCATCAAGCGTGGGACCGACGTGATCGGTGCCTCGGTGGGGTTCGTGGTTGCCGCACCGCTGATTGCGCTGATTGCTCTGCTCATCAAGCTCGACTCGCGAGGCCCGGTGCTGTTTCACCAGCGTCGCACCGGCCGGGATGGGAAGCAGTTCCCGATCGTGAAGTTCCGCACGATGGTGGTCGACGCTGATTCGCAGAAGGCGCAGCTGACCTCGCTGAACGAGGCGGTCGGTCTGTTCAAGATCGCCGCTGATCCTCGCGTCACCCGGATGGGGCGTCTTCTGCGCAAGACCTCACTGGATGAGCTGCCGCAGCTGTGGAACGTCATCCGCGGAGACATGAGCTTGGTGGGACCCCGACCGCTGATCGAAGACGAGGACGCGAAGGTGGTGGGGCTGTTCCGCCACCGCCTGCATCTGCAGCCTGGTATGACCGGACCCTGGCAGGTGCTCGGCTCCGCTCGTATCCCGCTCGAGGACATGATCCGAATCGACTACCTGTACGTGGCGAACTGGTCGCTGTGGGGCGACATCAAGATTCTGCTGCAGACGATTCCCTACATCCTCGCGCGCCGGGGGATGTAGTGACTCTTGCGCGGTGTGTGGCGCTACCCGTAGCTGCGGACGGGAGTGGCAACGACCTCGAGGTAACGCCACGGGAACGCCGCCGTGATCGCCTTCGGGCTGAGACTGCCGAACGCTCCTCCGGGTCCCGTGTACGGATTCGTCCCGGGCTGGGTCACCTGCTCACCGTAGAAGCAGACCGCCCCGCTCTGGTCGCGCACGAACAGCCCGTAACGCTGCGCGGCTTGCGCGATCAGGCGCGTCAGCGGTGGGAGGTTGAGCCTGCTCAGATCCAGGCGAGGGTCCAATCGAAACCGCGTTCCTTCTGGAATCGCATCTGGGCTGTTGAGATTCCCGTCCGATCGCTGCGCCGGCCAGGCCACGACGCCGCTCCGGGCCTGCGGAATCGAGATGCCGAGCGCGTGGTCGATGTGTCCCGCGCGCAGGTCGGAAATGCGCATGACCCCACCGAGCAGGGCGAGGCTGGTGGCCGCAATACCCCAGTCGGAGGGATCGGTGAAGTACCCGGGGCTTCTTCCCACATCGTCCATTCGCCCGCCCCAGCGGGCGTGCCAGGACTTGCCAACCAGGCGGGCGTTCCACATCTCCCACATCGTGTCCGTGGTGGGTTGCCACACCACGAGATCGCCATCCGTGCCGGGGGCGGGGCGTGCGCTGGACGGAATCGGAACTCCGGACCGGAACACGCCCGCCAACTTGGCCGCCGATGGATTCGTAGGGGGCGTGTCCAAGGTCACGGGCACCCGAGGCTGGGAGACGGCCACCGTGTAGATTGGCGTGCTGTACGAGTCAGTGTTGATCCAGGTCCCGTAACGGGAGACCTGTCGCTCGAGCTCGCCCACAAGCGCCGCGGAGTTCCCTGCCACCGGGACATTTGGCGCCAGCGGCGCGTTCCAGATCGAGCTCGCCGCGAACGGGGTATCACCGACGGCCACGGCTGTGGAGGGGACGCTCCGCTTCGAACCCGGGTGGGAACCAGGCGATTTGCCATTGAGCGCGAAAACCACAGCCGCCGCGACCAGGACCAGCCCTATCAGCAGTCCCGCAAACCCGACTACCCGATCGCGCTTTGGGCCCATGGTCCTAAACGTTGTCATCAATAGGTTTCATTACCCACATGCGTACATGAGCACAACAGGCAAAAAGGTCAAGTGAGTCATTTGACACAAGTGGGCACACCGGTGAACGACGACCCGACGCCCGACACCGCACCACCAACAACAGACTTCGACTTTCACGGGCTCCGCCTGGCTGGATTGCAGCTCGAAACCGCAGTCGAGCGGATTACGGCACTGTCCCGGGCGCATCAGCAGGCGGTGGTCGTGACTCCCAACATAAACCACCTGCACCTCGTGCAGAGCTCGGAGCGGGCGCGAGAAGCGATTGGGCAGGCTGATCTGCAACTCGCCGACGGGTGGCCGATCGTGGTCGCCTCGCGGATCCTCGGGCAGCCGCTTCCGGGACGGGTGGCGGGCATCGACCTGGTGGAGCGGCTGGTCGATGGAGAGCCGGGTTTCAAGATGGCGATCCTGGGCGGACCGGACGACGCAGCCTCGCGGCTGGCGGAGCGCGCCCGCAGGCGCAACGAGGTCGTGCTGGTAGATGAGTTGCGCCCCGGCTGGGATCGACCCGACCGGCGCTCCCGACTGGTCCAGCGGGTCGCCGACGCCTCACCCAACCTCATCCTGGTGGGCATCGGAGCTCCGCGGCAGGAGATCCTGGCTCACGAGCTCAAAGCGTCGGTGGCCGCACCGATCATCTGCTGCGGTGCGGCGATTGAGGTCCTGGCGGGCGTGCGTCCACGCGCACCGCGTGTGCTCCAGCGCCTCGGGCTGGAATGGGCCTTCCGGCTCGCGATAGAGCCCCGGCGGCTCGCTCGGCGCTATCTGGTGGCAGGCGTCACGTTCACCCGCCTGCTACTCGACGCCATGCGCGCTCATATCGTCGGGCGGGGTGAGAACCCGCGCTCCTCGGCCTGATCGCCCGGCTCTGACCGGCGAGCTCCCGAGCCAGGCGCGATCGACGGACGGCGACCGATGACGGATGCCGCGGGCGCTCGGATCTACGATGGGCCGATGGCTGACCGCCTGCGCGTCGCACTGCTCCTCAGCACCAGCCACTTCGAGGCTTTCTACGGCGATGGCCTCGGCTTGAGCCGACGCCGATACCTGGAGCAATACCGCAACGACTGGTCCTGGGACTGGTGTCGCATGCTGGCGGGCGAGAACGTCGAGGCGACGATCTACGTCGCCACTCGGACCACCGGCGAGCTGGTTCACACCGAAGACGGCTATCGGGTCCGTTTCTTGCCGCTCAGCGCCCTCACCGAGCCGTGGGTCCGGTTCCCTTGGCTCGAGCGCAGCCCCGTGGGGCGGTATGTCAGCCAGCTCGTCAATGCCGCGGACATGCTGCGGACGCTGCGCCGAGGGTTGCTCGATGACCGCGTCGATGTGCTGTGCGTGCAGGAGTACTGGACCGCGCGCCTCGACCTGCTGGTCCGCGCGCTGGATACGGCCGTAGTGGCCGTCGATCAGGGCCTGCCGGACAGGCATGAGATCAAGCTGATCAAACGCGGCTCGATGCGGCGGACCGCGGCCGTCGTCGTGCAGACGGAGCGCGAGGCGGCCAAGGTCGCCCGCTACGGCGGGGCGGCACAGCGGATTCCCAACGCAGTTGACGGCGAGTTCTTCACGCCGGACGAATCCGTCTCGGTCGGCTCGGACCCGGTGATCCTGTTCGTGGGCCGATTGCACGACGCGCAGAAGCGCATCTCTGACGTGATGCGCGCGCTGGCCCGGCTGCCGAATCAGTGGCGGCTGGAGATTGCCGGGGCGGGCCCCGATCACGCGATGCTCGAGCGCCTGAGCACCGAGCTCGGCGTCAGCGATCGGGTGAGATATCTCGGCTTCGTCGCCGAATCGGGTGCGTTGCGCGACCTGTATCGGCGCGCAACCGTGGTCGCCCTGCCGTCTGCCTATGAGGGACTCCCGATGGTGTTGCTCGAGGCGATGAGCTGCGCGACCCCGGTCGTCGGCAGCGACATCCCGGCGATCGCCGAGGTCGTGCACGACGGGCGGACGGGTCTGCTCGTCCCGGTCGGCGATCCGGCGCGCCTCGCGGAGGCGCTCGCACACGCCGCCGCGCGCCGCGAGGAGCTCGGCCGAGCGGCCCGGGCGTCAATCCTTGACGACTACGACCAACCGGTGGTTGGCCCGCGCCTCGCGCAGTTGTTGCGAGGCGCTTGCTCGGCCGTTTCGGTGGCTGCATGAGCCGGCGTCACCAGACGTGGACAAGGTATGCGGCACGAGCGATCGCGCTGCCGTGCGCCGCCGGGGCGACGCTCACGAGCACGCATATGCTTGCGCTCCTGGCGGCCGCCGTCGGAGTCCGCTGCGAGGCCGGCGCAGAGTCCGGTGAGAGCCTGCGGTTCGCCGTGCTGGTGCCGGCCCACAACGAGGAGACGCAGGTTGGCGCCACCGTGCGCTCGATCGCGTCGAGCCGGTACCCGAGCGCCGACCGTCGGATAATCGTCGTCGCGGACAACTGCAGTGACGCGACGGCGGCGGTGGCGCACGCCGCGGGCGCAGAGGTCTGGGAGCGTAGTGACCCCGCCCGATCAGGAAAGGGTTTCGCCCTCGACTGGGCCTTCTCGCGACTGAAAGACGACGACGGCATCGATGCGGTTTGTGTAGTCGATGCCGATTGCGAGATCTCTTCCAACTTGCTCTCGGCCCTGGCCGCTCGCTTGGACGCCGGAGCCGAGGCTGTCCAGGCCGCTTACGTCATCGCCAATCCCGATGCCTCGGACGCGGCCGCGCTGCGTTGGGCAGCGTTCGCGCTGTTCAACGGCATCCGCCCGCTTGGCCGGAATCGTCTCGGGCTGTCGTGCGGCCTGCTCGGGACGGGCATGGCCTTCTCCCGTCGTCTCCTACGTCGCTCGCCGTGGCGCGCGTTCTCGTTCGCGGAGGACCGTGAGCAGCACATGCGCTGGGTCCTGGACGGCGTCCGGGTTCAGTTCGCGCCTGAGGCACAGGTCCGTTCGCCGGCGCCAACCACGGCGTTCGCCGGGAGCTCGCAGATGACGCGATGGGACAGCGGACGCGCGCACCTGGCCGCCCACCTGAGCCCCAAGCTCGTGGCCCGCTGGTGGCAAACCGGCGATCTGACCGCGCTCGATGCCGCACTCGAACCGATGCTCCCGCCGCAGTCGATGCTGCTCGGCATCAACCTCGCTGCGGTCCTCGCCAGCCGGTTGGCCTGCCGCCGATCGCTCGTCCGGCTCGCGGTTGGCTCGTTGTTGGCGCAGGGCGTCTACGTGGCAGGCGGCCTGGCGGTAATCGGCGCTCCGGCGACGGTTTGGCGAGCCCTTCGAGCGGTGCCGCGATTCCTGCTGCGCCGGCTCCTGAGCCTGTCGCGGCTCCTGGGGGGTAGGGGACCGGCGGCCTGGGAGCGGACCCAGCGCCAGGGCGCGTGATGACCCGGCGTCACCAGAGCGTGGCCCGCACGTCCCCTATTGCGAAGGGCTCCAGCAGCAGGACAGCTGTGTCTGAAGAGCCTGCAGATGGCTCCATGGAAACTGCGCCAGCACCTGGTTCGGGTACTGGTTCTCGAACGCGGCGGGCCATGGGTTACTCGGCAGGTTGACGGGATCTTGGCCGTAGAACACGACGACGCCCGACTTGTCGCGGACGACGATGCCATAGGTCTGCGCGGCCTGGGCCAGCATGGCGTCGATCGGCGGCAGATCCAAGCTCGCGATGTTCAACGTCGGATCGAGACGGAAGCGGGTGCCCTCGGGGATGGGCGTGATCCCGGCGGTGAAATAGCCGCCGTCCGTCCGCTGTGCGGGCCACGACCAGTAGCTGGGTTCGGTTTCCACCAGGCTGATGGCAAGCGCATGATTGATGTAGCCACGCTGCAGGTCGGCTTCGGTGACGAGGCCTCCCAGCAAGGGGAGGGCGGTAGCTGTGGCGCCCCAGTGTGGATCCTCGCCGGAAGCAGGATCAAAGTAGCCTGGGTTGGTCGACACGTGATCCATTTCCCCGCCCCACGCCGCGTGCCACCCGTCGGAGGCCTGGTGCATTTGCCAGAACTCCCACATCCTGTCCGTGGATGGCTGCCACACCACCATGTGCTCGTCTGATCCCGCAGCGGCGCTGGCATCACACGGGATGGGGACTGCGTCGAAGGCCGCCTGGAGAGCGGGACCGTACTCGTCGAGCGTCACATGCTGCATTGGCTCGTCTGCTGGTACCACGTACACGGGAGCGCTGTAGGAGGTCGTGTTCATCCAGGATCCGTAGACGTTGACCTGACGGACGAGCTCGTTGACGTAGGCCTGCGAGTTCGAATCGAGCGGAGCGGTCGCGGCGAGCGGCGTGTTCCAGAAGCTCGTGGGTGAGAACGCATTGCCGGGCCACGGGGCCGGAAAGTCCGCTGGTTGCGCGAGACAGCTTGCTGCCGAGCCGTCGGTGCCCTGTGCTCCTATGCTGGCGCTCGTAGGGGGCGCTGTCGGCGAGATTGTGGTCGTCCCTGAGTTGGTGGGAGCCCCTGGCGCCGAACTCGCGGGTGGAGTCGCGCCGGGCGAGGGCGCCGGAATAACTCGCCCCAGGCGTGTGGTGACGGTCACGCCGGTCAGCAGGATCCAGCCCGGGCGCGCCCGCGCAAGGCTGCCAAGTGCGACCACACTGGGAGCAAAACCGTTTCCGACGAACCAGCCCTGATCCACTCCATCGGCGTACAACTCGACACGTCTCCCGCTCCCGTTGACTTTCAGCTCGACGACGACCGGATGCCCTGACACGGTCAGCATTCGTGCGGCTGCGTGGATCTGGCCCGTACCTGTGGACTGGAGCACGAGGTGATTGGCGTGAAGCTCCAGCGAGATCCCGCCGGGTTGCAGTCCGAGAACCTTGGTGTTCGCTCCACGAGACGCGCGGAGGCAAAACTCGATGCTGATCGGCTCAGCCGGTCGGAACCGCTGGCTGGCGTAGCTCGCGGTTCGGCCGAGAGCGGCCTGGATCATCCAGCCGCCCTGCACGGCACGGACCCGTACCGCCCCTTCGAGGCGTGGCGCAGGCGAGCCGCGCGCCGAGACCGGAGCCCCGGTCGGGACGGCCTGCGAGGCGGCGCACGGGCTCCGCGCGCCGCGAGCAACGCCGCGTGACGTGGCCAGCCCCAGCAGCACGACGATCGCTGCAATCGAGGCCGCGAGGGCCTTCGTCAGGGTCCCTCTCATCCGAGTTCTCACTACCCGTCGCGCGCGCCACCGGAGGGCGGAGGTTTGCTATTGCATTGGACCTCGCGCCAATCCCGAAGAGAATCGTCAGTGCGGGCTCATTTTTGCCAGCAGCAGCTGAGGTTGTCCTTGAGGGCCTGGAGGTGGCTCCAGGGAAAGCTGGCCAGGAGGTTGTTGACGTACTGGCCTTCGAAGTACCCGTGTGGCCCGTAGTAGGGGTCGGGGAGCCCCTCTGCGTCGGTGTCCTCGGCGTAGAAGGTGACGGCACCGGCTTGGTCGCGGACGATGATTCCGTATTTCTGTGCGGCGACCGCGATCATCCTGATGATCGGTGCCATCGGGATGGTGTTGAGGTTGAGCCGCGGATCCAGGCGAAAACGCTGGCCTTCGGGAATCGCCGCGGTGCTGTAGACCGATCCGTCGGTCCGTTGGGCGGGCCAGGCAAACGACTCGGCTTGGGCTTGGGGGATGCCGATCGACAGGGCGTGGTCGATGTGGCCGGCGGCGAGCTCGCCGACGCGGATGAGGCCGCCGAGGAGGGGCAGGCTGGTGGCGGAGGCGCCCCAGGTGGGTTCGGGGGCCGTGTAGTAACCCGGGTTGGTGGAGGCGTGGTAGAGGGTGCCGCCCCAGGCGGCGTGCCAGCCGTCGCCTTTGCGGTGCATCTCCCAGAACTCCCAGATGGTGTCGGTAGCCGGCTGCCAGATGACCATCTGGGCGTCGGTCCCGGAAGCCGGCTTGGCGTTGGGCGGGATGGGGACAGTGGCCCAGGTCTGGGCGAGGGATTGCATCGCGGTGCTGAAGCCGGCATCGAGCTTGACCGTGACGGTCGGCTGGGTCGCGGGCACCGTGAAGACGGGAGTGCTGTAGGCGTAGGTGTTGAGCCACGTACCGGCGAAGGCGATCTGAGAGAGCAGATCGCTCACATACGTGGACGAACGTGGATCCAGCGGCGCGTTCGCCGCCAGCGGCTCGTTCCAAACAGAATTGGGGGCGAACGGCCGAACGACAGCATTCAGCTTCGCGGCTAGGTGCCGCGGATGCGCTTTTCGGGAGCTGGCAACAGGCCTGCGGGTGCTGCGATGCCCGGTCTTGGGGCAGGACCGCGATCCACGC
>JAFAYP010000593.1 GCA_019240305.1 Solirubrobacterales bacterium | reverse complement strand
ACCCAGGTAGTCGGGCACGCCCATCGCGCCAGTGGGGTTGTTCTTCATCGCCGGGATGCCGCCGTAGGTGGCGCAGGTCCCCACGGCCACCACCGCCGCCGCCTTCGGCGCCAGCCGGTCGATCCACTCGTTCATCGTGATCGGCTGCCCGTTCTGCGGGTTGACCGCGAAGCCGGTCCAGTGCCCCTCGCCGTTGATCTCCTCGTTTCCGAGGGAGCCCTCGATCACCAGCACGAACGGATCGAGCTCCCCATTCTCGGCGTCGAACCATGCCTGGGCGTACTCCTGGCCGACGGCATAGTCCACCACCTGGTTGTGGACCACTACCTTCGGCATGCCGGGGATCGCCTGGAGGATGATGTCCTCGAGGCTCGGGTTGGTGGCGGAGGTCATCGCGACCGAATCGCCCTCGCAGCTCAGCCCGGTGGTCATCCACAGGACGTGCGCGGTGACGCCCTCGGTCTCCTTCTGCTTCGCGTACGGATTCGCCAACGCCGACATTCCGTCTCCTCTCGCTAACTCTCAACAAATCCTCGGCAGCGGATCTCCGACCAGCTGATCCATCACCCGCTTGCCACCAAAGCTCGTCTGGACCAGCACCATCCCGGGCGGCTCGGTCCGCACCTCGCCGATCTCCGCCGCCGCCTCGCATCCGGGTAGCGCGCGGAGTGCCTGCAACGCGGCCTCAGCGGCGCCGGGCGCCACGAACGCGACCAGCTTGCCCTCGTTGGCGACGTACATCGGGTCGATGCCCAGGAGCTCGGCGGCCCCCGCGACGGCCGGTTGCACCGGCACCGCGCCCTCCCGGACGATCATCGCCACCGACGAGGCGCGCGCGAGCTCGTTGAGCACCGACGCCACGCCGCCGCGCGTCGCATCGCGCATGCACCGCAGATCGGGCCCGGCCGCGTCGAGCAGCGCATCCACCACGTCCCACAGCGGCCGCGTGTCGGACTCGATCTCGGCGTCGAGGTCGAACTCGCCCCGCGCCAGCATGATCGCCGTGCCGTGCTCGCCGATGCTTCCTGAGAGCAAGATCCGGTCGCCGGGGCGCAACGCCGCCGGCGAGAGGCGCGCCCGAGCGTCGCGAAGTCCGATGCCGGTCGTGCACACGTACATGCCGTCGGCGTGGCCTCGCTCAACGACCTTGGTGTCCCCCGCGACGATCTCCACGCCGGCCTCGCGTGCGGCCCGCGCGATCGCCTCAACCTCGGCTTTCAGCTCCTCGGCGGCGAGACCCTCCTCCAGGATCAACGACAGGCTGAGCGCGAGCGGCTTGGCCCCGGACACAGCCAGGTCGTTGACCGTCCCGTTGACCGCCAGCTCGCCGATCGACCCGCCGGGGAAGCGCATCGGCTTGACCACATACGAGTCGGTGGTCAGCGCGAGCTCCATGCCGCCAACCTCCACCATGCCCGCGTCCGCCAGCTCCTCGAGCGCCTCCGAAGCGAACGCGGGCGCAAGCAGCCCCTCGATCAGTGTCTGGGTCGCCTTGCCGCCCGCCCCGTGGGCCATGTTGATCCGCTCGTCGCGGAACTTGGCGCGCTTGGACCGCGCCGTCTCGATGATCCCGAGGATCCGCTGCTCGCGCTCGGAGAGAACCGCGGGCTCAGCCATCACACGACTTCCCGCTCGCGGGCGAACCGGCCGAAGTTGTAATACGCCGCGCAAGCGCCCTCCGATGAGACCATGCAGGTGCCGATCGGCCGCTCCGGCGTACAGGCCGTCCCGAACACCTTGCACTCCCACGGCTTGATCACCCCCTTGAGGACCTCGCCGCACTGGCACGCCTTGGGATCGGCAACCCGGACCCCGGGCACGCTGAAGCGCGCCTCGGCATCGAGCTCGGCGTAGGCCTCGGTTAGCTTCAGGCCGCTGTGGGAGATGAACCCCAGGCCGCGCCACTCGAAGTGCGGACGCAGCTCGAACACCTCGGCCATGACCTCAAGCGCACGAAGGTTGCCTTCATACGGGACGACTCGCTTGTACTGGTTCTCTACCTCGCAGCGCCCGGCGGCCAGCTGGCGCAGGATCATCTCGATCGACTGGAGGATGTCGAGTGGCTCGAAGCCCGAGATCACGACCGGCCGGCCATAGTCGGCGGGGATGAACTCGAACGGCCGGGCGCCGACGACGGTCGATACGTGACCCGGGCCGATGAATCCGTCGAGCCTGAGATCGGGTGATTCGAGCAGCGCCCGCACGGGCGGAACGATCGTCACGTGGCTGCACATGACCGAGAAGTTCGGCAGGTGTTCGGCCCGCGCGCGCTTCAAGGTCAGCGCGGTCGAGGGCGCGGTCGTCTCGAATCCGATCGCGAAGAACACGACCTGGCGCTCGGGGTTGTGCTTGGCGATGCGCAGCGCGTCGAGCGGTGAATAGACCATCCGGATGTCCGCGCCGGCAGCCTTGGCGTCCAACAGGCTGCCGCTCGATCCGGGAACGCGCATCATGTCGCCGAAGCAGGTGAAGATCACGCCGTCCTGGTGCGCGATCGCGATCCCGTCGTCGACGCGTCCCATCGGGATCACGCAGACCGGGCAACCGGGGCCGTGGACGAGCTCGACGTTGGCCGGGAGCAGATCGTCGATCCCGTATTTGTAGATCGAGTGGGTGTGGCCGCCACACACCTCCATCAGCTTGTAATGCCGCCCCGGCTCGACCAGCGAGAGGATCTCGCCGGACAGCGCCCGCCCGAGCTCGGGATCGCGGAACTCGTCGACGAACCTCACGCTGCCTCCCCGAGGCGCACGAGCGCGGTCCCGGCATGGACGAGCAAGGTGTCGCCGGGGAGAACCGGATCGACCAGTGCGATCTCGACGCTGGCCCTGGCTCCATCCTCGCCGGCGCACAGCGCGAGCCCGCGGTCGAGGTCGACTCGGACAACGGTCATCGGCACGCCGTCGTCGCCGCAGGTGATGCAGTGCTGCGATCCGCAGTGCTCGCCGGAGGCGCTCACTCGATCACGCTTGCCTTCAGCTCCTCGAGCTCCTGCTCGTAGTCAGCGCCCATCCGGACGAGCAGGTCGCGCGTCGCCCGAGCCTCCTCCTCGTCGACCTTCGAGATCGCGAAGCCAACGTGAATCAGGACCCAGTCCCCGGGCACGACGCCTCCGTCCTCGCCGTCGAGCAGCCCGATGCTGACGTTCCGTCTGACCCCCGCCACATCGACCTTGGCGAGCCGGTTCGCGTCATCGACGATCTCGATGACTTGACCAGGAATGGCCAGGCACACATCGCTTTCTTACCACTCGCCGGAGCCCTGGTCTAACCGCGGTAACCGGGGTTACCACGGAGGTCGGTAACCACTCACACCGGCTCCCACAAGCTCGGTTCACGCCATAGACTGGAGCGCGAGGAGGGACGCAGTCCGCGTGACTGGCACTAACAGACGGATGACCCATCCCGGGCCCCTGAGGTGGCCGGCCCGCCCCGGTAGCGGGCGGGCGGGTTCGGATTCACCGCGGTCGAGTCCGCTCTACATCTATGTGCTCGACGCCGACGCTGGGCTCGGCCAGGAGCTGGACCTTCGCGGTCGCATCGCCGCCCGGCAGCTGGCCACGGCAAAGGTAGTCCAGTTCCCGGTCGGGGAG
>JAFAYP010000544.1 GCA_019240305.1 Solirubrobacterales bacterium | reverse complement strand
GGCGGTGGGGGCGGCGCGATCATCAACGTCGCCTCGGTCCTGGGGCTGGTCGGGGTCGGACAGATCCCGCAGGCCGGGTACGCCGCGTCCAAGGGAGGGATCGTCAACCTGACCCGTGAGCTGTCCGCCCAGTGGTCGCGCAAGGGTATTCGGGTGAACGCGATCGCACCGGGGTGGTTCGAGTCCGAGATGACCGCCGACATGTTCTCCGAGGAGGGGAAGGGCCGGGATTGGGTGGCGCGGCGTGCCCCGCTCGGCCGGCACGGTCGTGAGGGCGAGCTCGACGGCGCCCTGCTGTTCCTGGCCAGCGAGGCATCGAGCTACGTGACAGGTCACGTGCTGGCGGTGGACGGCGGCTGGACCTCAATCTGAAAGGCAGGTGAGCAGTGCCCCCACTTTGGCGCAAGGCATTCGACGCGATCGAGCGCCCGCTGGCCACCGGCTCGGAGGCATGGATCCAGAGCGACACGTTCATGGACCTGGCCACCCACTCGATCCGCATCCAGCGAAAGATGCTCAAGGAGGTTCAGCAGGGCACCGAGCGCTGGCTTCACCTATGGGGCTTCGTGTCCCGAGCCGACGTCCTGCGGCTCACCAACCAGGTGGCCAGTCTCGAGCGCCAGCTGCGCGACCTGCGCCGAGAGGCCGAGCCCCGCGACCGGCCGCTGCTGAACGGCAATCAGCCGGGGGCACACACGCGGGCGCGACCGCGCAGCCGGCCGAGCTCGAAGCGGAGGACGAGCTGATGGCTTCCCCCCCGCCGGGACTGATCGAGCGCCAGATCCTGCGCACGCGCAACGGGCTTGCGTACCTGGCCGGCGCCAATCGGCCAGCGATGGCTCAGACTCCGCGCGACCTCGTCTGGAAGCGCGACAAGGCGAGGCTGTGGCGATATCGCTCCGACGCGCGGCGCTTCCGGCCTCCGGTCCTGATCGTCCACAGCCTGGTCTCGAAGAGCTACATCCTCGACTTGCTCCCGGGGACGAGCATGATCGGCTACCTGCTCGGCGAGGGCTTCGACGTGTTCCTGCTCGACTGGGTCCCCCCCGATCCGGCCGATGCCGAGAACACCCTCGAGACCTACGTGGACGAGTACATCCCGGCCGCGATCGGGGCGCTGCTCGAGGAGGCGGACGCCGACGAGCTCACGCTGATCGGGTACTGCTTCGGCGGCGTGCTGACGCTGCTGCTCGCGGCGGCCCATCCTGAGCTGCCGGTGCGCAGCCTGATGGTAATGGCCACCCCGTGCGACTATCGCGAGATGGGCTTCATGAGCAACATGTTCCGCTCGCGCCGCCTGGCGGCCGATGATGTGATCGACGAAACCGGACTCGTGCCGGCGAACGCCCTCGACGAAGGCTTTCAGTCGCTCAAGCCGACCGAGTACGTCACCCAGCGCGTGAACTTCTTCCAGAACCTCTGGAACGACGAGTTCGTCGAGGGGTTCCTGGCGATCGCGTTCTGGGCCCGCGATCAGGTGTCGTTCCCGGGCGGGGTGTTCCGCCAGACGGTCGAGCGGCTGATCCGGCGAAACGGGCTTTATGAGGGCGTGATCGCGCACGGGCGGGGCGAGGTGCGCCTGAAGGACATCCGCTGCCCGTTCCTGAACGCCTACGCCGAACAGGACACGATCACCCCGGCCGCGTCCTCGGAGCCGTTGACTCGCCTGGTCGGCTCAGACGACGTGAGCGAGCTGCGCCTGGAGTCCGGGCACATCGGGTTCGTGGCCGGACGGCAGGCGGCCAAGGTCGCCCGGCCGCAGATCCGCGACTGGCTGGCCGGCCACAGCGACCGGAGCTAGTGACGAGATGACCTCAGTCGGCGCGGCGCCCGGCGTCGCGGAAATCGCCGAGCGCACCCGAGCCTTCGTGCGAGACGTGTGCCTGCCCGCCGAGCAGCGCTTCCCGGGCCCGGAGCTCGATCGCGGGCTGCGCGCCGAGCTGCAGGCGGCGGCGCGCGAGGCCGGCGTGTTCGCCCCTCACGTGCCGGTGGAGTTCGGTGGCCGGGGGCTCGACATCAGCGGCTGGAGCGCGGTGTTCGAGGAGGCCGGCTACTCGCTGCTCGGCCCGCAGGCGCTGAACTGCGCGGCGCCCGACGAGGGCAACATGCACCTGCTAGAGATCGTCGCCACCGACGAGCAGAAGGAGCGCTACCTGCGTCCGCTGGCCGCCGGTGATGTCCGCTCGTGCTTTGCCATGACGGAGCCGCATCCGGGCGCGGGCTCGGACCCGGGGGCGCTCGCCACCAGCGCCCGGCGGGTGGACGGCGGCTGGGTGATCGACGGTGAGAAGCGCTTCATCTCGGGCGCCGACGGCGCGGCCTTCTCGATCTGCATGGCGCGGGCGCAGGAGGGGGCCACGATGTTCCTGATCGACGCCGAGAACCCCGGGTGGCAGGTGGGACGGCCGATGCAGACGACCGACACCGTGTTCGCCGGCGGCCACTCCGAGGTGGCGATCCGCGAGTGCCGCGTGAGCGCCGATGCCGTGCTGGGGGAGGTCGGGGAGGGATTCGGTTACGCACAGGTCCGGCTCGGCCCGGCGCGGCTCACCCACTGCATGCGCTGGCTGGGCTTGGCCCGTCGCGCCCTCGACATCGCCCTGGACCGCGCCGCACAGCGCGAGGTATTCGGCTCCCGGCTCGAGGAGCTCGGCCTGGCCCAGGGGCTTATCGCCGACTCGGTGATCGACATCGAGGCGAGCCGGTCGCTGATCCGGTGGGCGGCCGGCGTGCTCGACCGCGGGTCGCACGGCCGCCACGAGACGTCGGTGGCCAAGGTGTTCGTGGCCGAGGCCGTGTGGCGGATCATCGACCGCTCGCTTCAGCTCACCGGCGGGGACGGCGTCACCGCGGACCTTCCCTTGGCGCGCTTTCAGAACGAGGTCCGGTCGTTTCGCATCTACGACGGCCCGTCGGAGACGCACCGGTGGGCCATCGCGCGGCGGGCCTCACGCGTGCGGGCCGGGGAGCGGGAGACCAGCCCGGACTAATGGGTCTGGTCGGGCGGCCGCGGAAGGTCGCGATCGGGCTCCTTGCCCTCGACCGGGACCCGGAGCGCGTCGAGGATCCGGGGGACCATGGCGTAGAACGCGGCGGTAACCGTCAGCTCGACGCGCTGGGCGTGGTCGAAGTGGCGTTCGAGCTCGGCGATCACCTCGTCGGGGACCTGACCTGCGATGATCGCGTCGGTGAGCGCGAGCGCCGCGCGCTCCTCGGCGTCGAACGCGTCGGAGGTGCGCCACATCTCGAGCTCGGCCACCTGGTAGTCGGTGACCCCGACCTCACGCGCCATGCGACGGTGCTGATGCCACTCGTACTGTGAGTGGTGCAGCGAGGCGGTCCGCAGGATGCATAGCTCGCGCAGCCGTCGGGAGGTCGTATCGTGGCCGCGCAGGGCCCACGCGAAGTCGATCCAGGCTCGCAGCAGGTCGGGTGCATGGCTCAGCGAGCGATACAGGTTGACCTGCTTGACGCCGGCGTCGGCCACCGTCGCCGCCACGTCTGGAGGCAGCGGCCCGAGGGGGATCGCGGAGGAAGGTCTGCCGCGGTCGGCCACGGGTGAGGTATGCCCGGTGACGTGGGGCCTCCAAACGGCCCCGCAACCCGCGCGGCGAGCATCAAGGTCCTCCTGGGGCGACGGCTTCGCGGGTGGGGCGGGCGGGTAGAACCGTGGTGATGAGTTATTCCGCATCAGGGGACGCACCCGAGACGAGGACCGGCGCCAGCGAGCCTCCGCCCGGCGTGGGCCCGACCGGGCAATCAACGAGCGTCAGGCCGGCCGACCAAGCCGGCGAGATCCCCCGCACGCGAGCGGCACGCGCCCATTACACGTTGATCGCGGGTGCGATCGTGCTGATCCTCCTCCTGGTGTTCATCCTCGAGAACACCGAGAGCGTGAGAATCGCCTACTTCGGCGCCGGCTTTCACCTTCCACTGGGCGTGGCGCTGCTGCTCTCGGCGATCGGTGGGGCGCTGCTGGTCGGCATATTCAGCACTGCGCGAATTTTCCAGTTGCGCCGCCGGGTACGCCACCCGCGGACCTAGCTTTCGGCCGCCACGTTCTCGATGGTGCGGCCGCTCAGCACCGACTCGGGCTGCGTGGACACCGGATTACGCCGCGCGTCGGCTTCGCCGTCGCGCATCTTGACCAGGATCCAGCGCTCACGCGAACCGACGGCGCCAACCTGCGACGGCGCGCCACCGCGAAGCGCTCACAGGGAATCTGGGACGGTCGCCCGCAGCTGCTCTAGCCAGGTGACCGCGGAGCCGTCGCTGGGCGCTCGCCAATCGCCACGGGGCGAGAGCGAGCCGCCGGAGCCGACCTTGGGGGCATTCGGCATGGCCGAGCGCTTGAACTGGCTGATGTGGAAGAAGCGCTCGAGGAACACTCCGAGCCAGTGCTTGATCTCCTCCAGGGCGTACTCGTTGCGACGCTCTTCGGGAATCAGGTCCGGCCAGGTGCCGGCCGAGCGATCGCCCCAGGCACGGAGGGCCAGGAACGCGACCTTGGCCGGCGGGTAGCCGAAGCGCAGGGTGTAGTAGAGGAAGAAATCTTGTAGCTCGTACGGACCCACGACCTTCTCGCTGCCCTGAAGCTCATCGCCGTTCTCGCCGCTCGAGGGGACGAGCTCAGGCGAGATCTCGGTGTTCAGTACCGAGTCGAGCACGTCGTTCACGTCCGCGCCGAACTGATCGGTGTCGATCGCCCAGCGCACCATGAACTGGATCAGGGTCTTGGGCACCGACGCATTGACGTGGTAGTGGGACATCTGATCGCCCACGCCATACGTGGCCCAGCCCAGGGCGAGCTCGGACAGGTCGCCGGTGCCGAGCACGAGAGCACCGTGGTAATTGGCCAGTCGGAACAGGTGCGAGGTGCGCTCACCGGCCTGCACGTTCTCGTAGGTGACGTCGTACTGATCGGCGCCCTCGGCGGCGGGGTGCTGAAGGTCGCGCAGCATCTGGGTGGCGGAGGGCCGGATGTCCAGTTCCGCGGAGCTCACCCCGAGCGTCTCCATCAGCCGGTGGGAGTTGCGCAGCGTGCGCTCGCCGGTGGCGAACCCGGGCATCGTGTACGCAAGCACGTTCTCGCGCGGCAGCCCCAGACGGTCGACCGCCCGGGCGGCCACGATCAGCGCATGGGTGGAGTCCAGCCCTCCCGAGACGCCGATGACGATCTTGCCGATTCCGGTCGCCTCCAGCCGGGTCTCGAGTCCGCGCACCTGGATGTTGTAGACCTCCTCGCAGCGCTCGTTGCGGCTGACCGGATCGGCGGGCACGTACGGGAAGCGCTCCACCTCGCGCTGGAGGGCCACCGCCGGCCCGGTCTCCACACCGAGCTCCAGCTCGATCCGGCGCATCGAGGCCAGGCGCTCGCGGTAGTCGTGGATCGAGTCCCCGTAGCTCGAGGTGCTGGCCCGGTCAGCCACGAGGCGGTCGAGGTCGATGTCGCAGCCGATCACCTGCTCGCCGGTCGAGAAGCGCTCGGCTTCGGTCAGCAGGTCGCCGTTCTCGCAAATCAGCGCCTGCCCATCCCAGGCCAGATCGGTGGTCGATTCCCCCATCCCGGCCGCCGTGTAGAGGTAGGCCGAGATCGTGCGGGCCGACTGAGCAGAGCAGAGCGTGCGGCGAAAGACGGCCTTGCCGATCGTGATGTTGCTGGCCGACAGGTTGGCCAGCACGGTGGCTCCGGCGAGCGCGCCGAAAGTGCTGGGCGGAATCGCCACCCACAGGTCCTCGCACACCTCGACGTGGAGCACGAACCCGGGAAGGTCCCGGGCGACGAACAGCAGATCGGCTCCAAACGGGACGTCGGAGCCGAGCAGCCGGATGTGGTTGGCGACGGCATCTCGCGCGGCTCGGAACTGGCGCTTCTCGTAGTACTCCTTGTACTCGGGCAGGTAGCTCTTCGGTACGACCCCGAGGACCCGGCCGCGGTGGACGACGACCGCGCAGTTGAAGATGCCCTGCTCGTGGCGCAACGGCGCTCCGACCAGGATGATCGGCTGAAGGGCGGCGCTCTCGGCGGCAATCCGGTCGATCGCCTCGACGACGCCGTCCAGCAGTGCTCCCTGGTGCAGGAGGTCGTCGATCGAATAACCGGACAGGCCAAGCTCGGGGAACGCGATCAGCGCCGCGTGCCCCTCGTGGGCCTGCCGGGCCAGAGCCACCGTGCGCTCGGCGTTGAAGGCGGGTTCGCCGATCCGCAGGTGGGGTACAGCAGCTCTGACACGGGCGAATCCATGGCTGTAGAGCGACCCGAACGCGGGTCGGGCGGATGACCGATCAAGGCTCATCGTGTGCCGATAGTGTCCGGGCGGGGTAGGAAGGAAACATGGCGAGCGAGAGTCAGAATTCGATCGTTTCCGATTCAGTCCAGGAGCTGGTGGATCGCGTGATCGCGCGCGCCGAAGCGCGCGGGGACTCGTGCGTGGAGCTTTCGGAGCTGAGCGAGCTTATCCAGGACACCGATCTGGGCGATGAGGACAGCCAGGCCGTGCACGAGATGCTGCAGGAGCGCGGCCTCGACGTGCGCGACGACTGTGGTCGTCACGGGGTGGAACAGACCACCTATGCGAACCCCGATCTGGCCGAGCGCACCACCGACGCGATGTCGCTGTTCCTCCAGGAGGTCCGCCGCTATCCGCTGCTCACACGGGCGCAGGAGGTCGAGCTGTCCAAGCGGATCGAGCGCGGCGATCTGGAGGCCAAGAGTCTCCTGGTCAACTCCAATCTGAGGCTGGTCATCTCCAACGCGCGCAAGTACCAGGGCCACGATCTGGCGCTGCTGGACCTGATCCAGGAGGGGATCCTGGGGCTGATCCGGGCAACCGAGAAGTTCGACTGGCGCAAGGGCTACAAGTTCTCCACCTACGCCACCTTCTGGATCCGCCAGGCCATCCAGCGAGCGCTCGACAACCGGGCGCGCACAATCCGGATTCCGGTCCATCTCGGGCAGCGGGAGCGGAAGATCGGCCGCGCGCACCGGGAGCTGTCGGCCCGGCTCGGACGCGACCCGAGCGACGAGGAGCTGGCCCAGGCTGCCGAGCTGACACTGGAAGAGCTCGAGGAGGCGCGCGCGGCCTCACGCGTTGTGACCAGCCTCGACCGCCCCGTGGGCGAGGGCGAGGACACCGCGTTCGGCGCGCTGCTGGCCAGCGATGAGCGCACTCCAGAGGAAGAGGTCGACATCGTCCTGCGCGAGGACGCGCTGCGCCGGGCACTCGAGCAGCTGCCCGAACGCGAGCGCGAGGTGGTCAAGCTGCGCTACGGCATCAATGGCGACGACCCGACACCGCTCTCGGAAACCGGGCGGCGGCTGGGTATCTCCCAGGACACGGTTCGCCGACTCGAGCGCAAGGCCCTCGCTGAGCTGGCCGAGAACCGCGAGCTCGACGCCCTACGCCCCGCTGCCTAACGCCTCGGCGGCGAGCTCGGCATTGGGCGACGTCCGGCCGCCATCCGGTGAACCGATCGCGATCAGGTCGTCGATCAGGACGATCACCGCGGCATGCGCCTCGTCGGTGATCTTTCCGATCGCGTGGACGGCATAGGTTCCGGCCGGCTCGGGGTCGCTCGCGCGTCCCTTGACCGCGCGGCGCTGGCGCAGGCTGTCGATCAGCGAGCAAGCCGTGCGCCGGCGCCAGCGCTCATCGCCCCAGGCCAGCAGCCTGGCGACCCTGGCTCGCTCGATCTCGGAGGGGCCGGCGGTGTCCACCGCCTGGGCGGCGAATCGGTACAGGTCGACCCGCCGGCGGTCGTCGAGCAGATCGTTGTAGCCGCGCAGGAATGAGGCGATCGGCCGCGACACCGAGCGGGGATGGTCGCTGAAGCTCTCGCCGGCCAGCATCGACGCCAGCTCCATCACGCAGGCACCGTGCTCGGGCGAGGAATGCCTGCCTCGGCTGAGCTTGACTGTCTGGTGGCTGATCGGTGGCATGTGGTCCTCCTCCTGGCGTGACGTGACTTCGCGCCCGGCGCGCCCCGGGCGATTTACGCATCATCGCGGTCCTGGCCTCAGCAATCAACCTTCGGAGAGGAGGTTTCGCGAGGAGGGTCCGAGCCGGCGCCGAGGGTACTAGTGCGCGGCCAGCTCGCGCGGCTCCGAGCGCGGGCGTGGACGCTCCTCGCTCGGGCCGGGCTCGCGAAAGCGCTCGGCGGTCTCCGCCGCCGTGCCCTCGGCCCAATGCGTGGTGGTCACCACGCCGAGGATCAGGGCGGCGAGGCCGAGCCCGGCGCAGATCCACCAGCCCGCGTGGGTGGCCGCCGCGAAGCCGGGGCCGAGCGCGCCGGAGATCGTCCCGCCCGAGATCGCTCCGATCACGGCAACGCCGAGGGTCATGCCCACCTGGCGGCTGGTCGAGGCGATCGCCGCGGCCACGCCGGCCTGGGAGGGTGGCATCCCCGACACCGCGGTGTTGGTGATCGGCGGGTTCACGAGGGCCGCCCCGAGGCCGAACAGGAAGTAGGCGCCGAGCAGGTAGACGGTGTCGGTGGTGGGGGTCAGGCGGGTCAGCATCAGCGAGGCGACGAGCAGCGCGACCCCGGCGGCCACCAGTGATGGGCGAGCCCCGTGGCGGCTGACCAGACGGCCCGAGACCGGTGCGAACACCAGCAGCATGCCGGCCATCGGCAGCATGTAGAGACCGGCATGAAACGGGGAGAGATGGCGGACGCCCTGGAGGTAGAGCGTGTTCAGGAACAAAAAGCCGCCTTGGGCGGCGAAGACACACAACGCGATCGAGCTCGCGCCGGAGAACGGAGCGCTCCGGAAGAAGCGCATCTCGAGCAGCGGCTCGCGACGGCGCAGCTCGTAGAGCACGAGGACCGCGAAGCAGACCAGCGAGAAGGCGAACAGGCCGAGGCTCGAGGCCGAGGTCCAGCCCGCCCGGGGGGCGTCGATGATCGCGTAGGTGAGTGAGGCCAGTGCGAGGATCACCAGTACCTGGCCGATCGGGTCGAGGCGCCGGGCGCGGGCGGCGCGAGACCGGGGAACGAACAGCGTGGTCAGCACGAGCGCGATCACGCCGATCGGGACGTTCACGAAGAACACCGACCGCCAGCCCACCGAATCGACCAGCGCACCGCCCACCACGGGGCCAAGGGCCATGCTCAGCCCGAACGTGGCCCCCCAGGCGCCGATCGCCTGCGCGCGCTCGCGGGGGTCATCGAACACGTTGCGAACGATCGACATCGCCACCGGGTTGAGCATCGATCCGCCGATGGCCTGAAGCACCCGGGCGGCGATCAGCATCTCGAGCGAGGGCGCCAGCCCGCACAGCAGCGACCCGAGCGAGAAGACGACCAGGCCGGTGCGGAAGATCCGCTTGCGGCCGATCCGGTCGGCGGTCGAGCCGGCCAGCATGAGCAGGCTGGCCAGGACCAGGGTGTAGGCGTCGATCGTCCACTGAAGGCCACTGACCGAGGCATGCAGGGAGCTGCGGATGGCCGGCAGCGCAACGTTGACGATCGTCGTGTCGAGTCCGACGATCAACAGGCTCAGGCAGCAAATCCCGAGCACCAGTAGCCGCCGGTTCCGGCTCAGCCCTGGTCCGGAGCCGTCCTCTGGGGATCGATCCATCTCATTCGATCCTACCCACGCCCCCAGGGGTGTCACAGTTACGGGCGTGAGCTCGGGTACCGAGGAGCAGCCTGGCGTGTCGGTTGGGGGCCGGCGCAGCCGTCATCGGGCATTCCGCCCCGTCCAGCGCGATTCCTCCCCGCGCGCCGGCAAGCACGCCGAGGAGGGGCACGAGCTGGGGGTCACCACCGGTCTGGCGGCGCTCAGCCTCGACGCGATCTCGAGCGTCGCCTACGGGCCCCAGGCAATGATGGTGGTCCTGGTCACGGCAGGGGCGGGAGCGCTCAGCGGGTTCGTGCCGCTCACGCTGGTGATCACCGCGATGCTGGTGCTGCTGGTCGTCTCCTACACGCAGGTGATCGCCGCGCATCCCGAGGGAGGCGGCGCCTACTCGGTGTCCAAGGCCAATCTGGGCCATTGGCCTAGCTTGCTCGCCGCCGCCTCTGTCGTCGTCGACTACGTCCTGACGGTGGCGGTCAGCCTGGCCGCTGGCGCGGCCAGCCTGGGCAGTGCGTTTCCCAGCCTGGCCAATCATCTGCTCCTGGTCAGCCTGGGGGGGCTGGTGCTCCTCACCGCGGTGAACATGTTCGGCATAACGGAGTCGGCCAGGTTGCTGATGGCCCCCACCGCGATCTTCATCGTGAGCATTTTCGCGACGATCGTGGTCGGTGCGCTGCGATCCCATCCGCTGGCGCAGATCGGAAGCTACGCGCCACCCGGTCCGGCCAAGGCACTGGGAATTCTGCTGATCCTCAAGGCGTTTGCCGCCGGATGTTCGGCGGTGACCGGCGTGGAGGCGATCTCCAACGGTGTGCCGGCGTTCAAGCAACCCAGGGTGAAGACCGCGCAACGGACCGAGGTAGCACTTGGCGTGCTGCTCGGTGTGATGCTGGTCGGTCTTGCGCTGGTGGCCAAGGCCCACAACATCCTCCCGCGCAACAACGTCACGGTGCTGGCCGAGATCCAGGCCGGGGCATTCGGCAAGGGCTGGGAGTTCTACGTCTCCAATCTCTCGGTGGCCGCGGTGCTGGGGCTGGCCGCCAACACCAGCTTCGGCGGACTTCCGGTGCTCATGAGCCTCCTGGCACGAGACCACCGCCTGCCTCACGTGTTCTACCTGCGGGCCGAGCGGCCGGTCTACCGGATCGGGATCGTGGTGCTGGCGATTCTGTCTGGGGTGCTGCTATGGGCGGTGGGCGCCGAGACCAACAGCCTGATTCCCCTGTTCACGATCGGCGTGTTCGTGGGCTTCACCCTGAGCCAGGTCGGGCTGGTGCTCCACTGGCGCAAGGAGCGCTCTGCGCGCTGGCGCCTGAGGGCGGCCCTGAACGGTACGGGGGCGGTGATGACCGCGATCGCCGTGATGGTGTTCCTGGGGACCAAGTTCCTGGAGGGCGCGTGGGTGGTGGTAATCGCGGTCCCCGTGCTGATGCTGCTGTTCACCTGGACTGAGCGCTACTACGACCACGTCGCCCGGGAGCTCAAGCTGGGCAAAACGCCGCCGCCACCGCGCAAGCGCGAAAGCGTGGTGATCGTGCCGACGTCGACGGTGAACCTGCTGACCCAGAAGGCGGTGAGCGCCGCGGTGTCGCTGGGTGAGACGGTGGTGGCGGTCGCGGTGGGTGGAGACGAAGAGGAGTGCGAGCGGATCAAACGCGAGTGGGATGAGTGGACCTGCGGAGTGCCGATCGAGGTCCTGCTCGATCGCCAGCGCTCGCTGATTCGGAGCGTGGTGCGCTACGTGAAGTCGGTCGAGAACGAGGACGCCGCGATCGTCGTCCTGATCCCCGAGCTCGTCCCACGCAAGCGCCGCCACGAGATCTTCCACAACCAGCGTGCCCGGCTGCTGGCCGCTGTGCTCAAGGCGCGCACCGACGTGATCATCGCGATCCTGCCATTTCACCTTCACGATTGACGCGGGCCTGCCACTCGGGGCGCGCGCGAGCTTCGCTCAAGCGCGCCCCGAGCGGCAGCGCCCGCTCCGTGAGAAGCCGACGGCCGTTCGGGGCGGCGGGGCGCAGGACGACGATTTCGCCTGGGGCGTGCTCGATCAGCCAGGCGACGTCGTCGGCGCCGAAGCCGGGCCCGCCGTTCGACGCGGCCGCCATCACGATCCGGTCGAAGCGCTCGGCGGCGATGGCCTGACGCAGGGCATGGCGGGGGTTGCGGCCGCGCTCGATCCGTGAGTCGACCGGCACGCCGACCTCGGTGGCACGCTGCTCGATCGCCTCGAGCAGCGGCATGCCGAGCGAGCATTGGCGAGGCAGCGGGGCGTCGAGCGGAAGGTCCAGCGAGACGCGGGCCAGGAACACCGGCACCAATGTGGCCTCCTCGGCGACGGCCAGACGCAGCGCGGCGTCGAGGGCGCGCTGGGAGAGGTCCTCCGCCACGAACGGGAACAGGATCCGGCCCCCGCCCGCCCTGACCTGCGGCCGAGCCGTGCGCCGGCCGGGGTGCGTCAGCCGCGGCGCGGCCAGCCAGACCACGACGCACACGAGCACCACCACGACGACGATCAGTACGGCGATCATTGTGAGTCTCCCTTGGTTCGCTGGGTGCGATCGGCCACGATCCGGAGGTCGACACCGGGAAGCATTTCGAGCAGCTGGAACGGCAATGACGTCTGCGTCAGACGGCGCAGCGCTCCGCGCGGCTTGGGGGTTCCCATCAACAGGTAGGTCGTTCCGCGATCCTGGGCCACCCGCCGGGCCACGGGCGCGACATCGTCACCGTGCTCAACCAGCAGGTGCGCGCCGAGGACGCTGGCCAGCCGGCGCAGGGCGTCAAGCTGCTCGCGCTCGGCCTCCGATGGCTCGTGATCGGCCACCCAGAGCACGTCGAGCTCGGCTCCCAGGCGCTGAGCCGAACGCCAGGCTCTCCTGACCACCCGCTGCGACTTCGCCTCCGGCGTGACCAGCGCGAGCAGACGCTCGCCGACCGCTGCCGGGGCCGCGTGATCGATCAGGCGCTCGTCGCCGGGACGGGCCGTGGCGCTGCCCTCGGCCGGGATTCGCTTGGCCTCGATCTCCTCGGCCACCTGGCGCAGCGCCACCTCGCGAAGGGCGGCGAGGTTCTCGACCTTGAAGAAGTTGTTCAGTGCGGCCGCCACGCGCTCGGCGGGGTAAACCTTGCCGGCTATCAGCCGGTCGATCAGTGACTGCGGCGTGATGTCGATCAGGACGATCTCATCGGCGGAACCCAGCACCGCATCGGGTACGGTCTCTCGCACCCGGATGCCGGTGAGCTCCGCAACCTGATCGTTCAGGCTCTCGAGGTGCTGAACGTTGACGGTCGAGAACACGTCGATGCCGGCCGCCAGGACGTCGTGCACGTCCTGGTAGCGCTTGGCGTGCTCGACTCCCGGAGCGTTGGTGTGCGCGAGCTCGTCGATCAGAGCGAGCTCCGGCTGGCGTCGGAGCAGGCCCGACAGGTCCATCTCCTCCAGCACGGCGTCCCGGTAGGCGACCCTCCGCCGCGGGAGTGTCTCGATCCCTTCGGCTTGGGCCGCGGTCTCGACCCGGCCGTGGGGTTCCAGGTAGCCAATCACCACATCGCGACCGTTCTCGGCCTCGACCTGGCCCTCGCGCAGCATCTGGTAGGTCTTGCCGACGCCGGCCGCCATGCCCAAGAAGACCTTGTGATGCCCGCGTGTGCCCGGCTGCACGTCCGCAATGGTCGCGCTTGCGCTCTCGACCGGGCCGCCGACCATCAGGCTCCGAGGAGGTTGTGCACGAGCAGGTCGATCAGCTTGATCCCGATGAACGGCGCGATGATCCCGCCCAGCCCGTAAATGAGCAAGTTCCGTCGCAGCAGGGCGCTGGCTCCGATCGGCCGGTAGCGCACGCCGCGGAGCGAGATCGGGATGAGCAGCGGGATCACGATCGCGTTGAACACGATGGCCGAGATGACGGCTGAGCGGGGAGTGCCGAGGCTCATGATGTTGAGCACGTGCAGAGGGCCGACGCCGCCGCGGGTGGTGGCATAGGTGGAGGCGAAGATCGCGGGGAGGATGGCGAAGTACTTGGCGACGTCGTTGGCGATCGAGAAGGTGGTCAGGGCGCCGCGGGTAATCAGCAGCTGCTTGCCGACCTCGACGATCTCGATGAGCTTGGTCGGGTTGGAATCCAGGTCGACCATGTTCCCGGCCTCGCGGGCGGCCTGGGTGCCGGTGTTCATGGCCACGCCGACGTCCGCCTGCGCGAGGGCGGGAGCGTCGTTGGTGCCGTCGCCGGTCATCGCGACCAGCCGGCCCTGTTCCTGCTGCTCCTTGATCAGCGCGAGCTTGGCCTCGGGCGTGGCTTCGGCGAGGAAGTCATCCACGCCCGACTCCTCGGCGATCTTGGCGGCGGTGAGCCGGTTGTCTCCGGTGATCATGATCGTGCGGATGCCCATTGCCCGGAGCTGGTCGAAGCGCTGCCTCATCCCCTCCTTGATCGTGTCCTTGAGGTAGATCACGCCCATGACCTGGGAGTCCCGCGCGACCGCGAGCGGCGTTCCGCCCTCGCGGCCGATCCGGTCGAGCACCGGCTGGAGCTCGGCGGGAGGGCGGCCGCCCTCGTCGGTGACGAACCTGATCACGGCGTCGCCGGCGCCCTTGCGCAGGTGGCGGCCGTCGAGGTTGACGCCGCTCATCCGTGTCTGCGCCGTGAACGGCACGAACTCGGCGTGCAGCTCGGCCATGTCGTGCTCGCGGATCCCGTATTGCTTGGCGAGCACGACGATCGACCGACCCTCGGGGGTCTCGTCGGCGAGCGAGGCCATCTGGGCGACCTCGGCCAGCTCGGCTTCGGAGACCCCAGGCATGGGGATGAACTCACTCGCGAGCCGATTGCCGATCGTGATCGTCCCGGTCTTGTCGAGCAGCAGCACGTCGACGTCGCCGGATGCCTCTACCGCGCGGCCGGACAGCGCGAGGACGTTGCGGCGCACCAGCCGGTCCATGCCGGCGATCCCGATCGCGCTGAGCAGCGCGCCGATCGTGGTGGGGATGAGGGCGACGAGCAGGCTGATGAGCGTCGTCTCGGAGATCGCGGTGTGGGCGAACAGACCGAACGGTCGCAGGGTCGCGACGACGATCATGAAGATCAGGGTGAGGCCGGCGAGCAGGATGTTCAGCGCGATCTCATTCGGCGTCTTGCGCCGCGACGCCCCCTCGACCAGGGCGATCATGCGCTCCAGGAACGACTGGCCGGGCTCCTGGGTGATCTCGACCACGATCTGGTCCGACAGCACGCGCGTGCCACCCGTGACCGCGCTGCGATCGCCGCCCGACTCGCGGATGACCGGGGCCGACTCTCCGGTGATCGCCGACTCGTCGACGGACGCGATGCCTTCGATCACGGTGCCGTCGCCGGGGATCAGCTCGCCGGCCTCGACCACCACGACGTCTCCCTTGGTCAGCTCCGAGGCCTGCTTGACCGTTCCGTCCTGGAGGCGCGCGACGGTCTCCTTGCGCATCGTGCGCAGCGTGTCGGCCTGGGCGCGCCCGCGGCCCTCGGCGAACGCCTCGGCGTTGTTGGCGAACACGACGGTCAGCCATAGCCAGAACGAGATCACGAACGTGTACCAGGCCGGATCGTTGCCGCCGAGGGCCTTCCCGCCGAATACCTGGATGAGCCACGTGACGGTCGTGATCACGGCGCCGATCTCGACCACGAACATCACCGGATTGCGGATCTGAACCCGCGGGTCGAGCTTGAGGAAGCTGTCGATCAGCGCCCGTTTGAGGATGTCCCCCTGGAACAGCGAGATCGCGCGACGCTCATGCGGCTGCTGCGGCTGCGGCTGTGGGCGTTCTTCGGGTGGCGCCGCGACGCTCATGCGTGCACTCCCGTCATGCGATTGAGGGCGAGATTGAGCTCGAGCACGTTCACGCCGGGCTCGCCGGAGAAGCCGAGTCCGCGCCCGCCGGTGTACTTCGAGACGAGCTGCATGACCTCGGACAGCGGCAGGTGGCGGACAGCGGCCACCCGATGCGCCTGGATGCCGGCGTTGGCGACCGAGATGTCGGGATCGATCCCCGAAGCCGATGTGTTGGCGGCGTCCACGGGGACCTTGGCCGCGGTCAGCCCGGGGTCGTACGGCTTCTCGAGCGCGAGGTAGGCCTGGATGTTCGCCGAGATCGCCTGCTCGGTCGCGACGTTGTTGGGACCGAAGTTCGAGAACGTGGTGGCGGCCGCGTTGTTCG
Source organism: Solirubrobacterales bacterium (assembly GCA_019240305.1). Taxonomy (GTDB): domain Bacteria; phylum Actinomycetota; class Thermoleophilia; order Solirubrobacterales; family Solirubrobacteraceae; genus Palsa-465. The sequence goes on along the minus strand of JAFAYP010000544.1, from coordinate 1,577 downwards.
GCGGCGTGGTGGCCGAGGGCCGCGTCTGGAAGTACATGGGGTCGGGTTGGGTGACGGGGTTGCCGTTCTTGTCCACTTCCGGCTTGCCGTTCTTGGTCAGCTGAGTGGCGAAGCTCTGGCCGATGAGCTGTGAGCCGACGAGCTTGCCGCCTACCTTGACCTGCTGGCCGTTGGCACTCCCGGGGAAGGCGACCTGGCTGATGCCGGTTATAAGGAGCGGATACAGGATGCCGCAGAACAGTGTCAGTACGACGATGCCAATGGCGGAGGTGATGAAGTCACGTTTCATGTCAGTAAAGGTGATTGGTGAGTCCCTGTACCACCGGGCCGAGCAGCAGGGCGGGGAAGAAGGTGAGGGCGCCGACGAGCACGATCACCCCGATCAGCAGGACGACGAACGTCCCGTTGTCGCTGCGCATCGTGCCGAGGCCGGCGGGGCTGATCCGCTTGCCGGCCAGCGTGCCGGCGACCGCGAGCGCGAACAGGATCGGGGCGTAGCGGGCAAAGATCATCGTCCCTCCACCGAGCAGGTTTGCGAAGGTGATGCCGTGCGAGCCGAGGTTGCCGGCGTTCGGTTGGATGAAGCCGCTGTAGCCGGCGAGCGCCGAGCCGTTGTTGTTGGCCTGGCTGAGGTACGCGTAGAACGTTTCCGAGAAGCCCTGCGGCCCGGTCGCGGCGGCCGAGATCGACGCCCGCCCGGCATGGCTCGCGGTCGCCCACGCAGTCGAGAACAGTGCCGCCAGCGGCGTAATCAGCAGCCCGATCGCGACGAGCTTGATCTCACGCGCCTCGATCTTCTTGCCCAGATACTCGGGCGTGCGACCGACCATCAGTCCGCCGATGAACACCGCCAGCAGGACGTACAGGAGGATCGAGTACAGACCGGTGCCGACGCCGCCAAAGATCACCTCGCTCGCCGACAGGTTCGCGAACGGGACCGCGCCGCCGATTCCGGTGAACGACTCGATCGCGCTGTTGACCGCGCCGCAAGAGGTGACGGTGGTGACCACGTCGAACAGCGCGGAACCGGCGATCCCGAAGCGCTGCTCCTTGCCCTCCATGTTGCCGCCGGTGGATCCGGCTATCACCTGGGTGTGCAGACCGGCGGCGTGCTGGGCGGGGGTTCCGTGCGCCTCGGCGACGTAGGCGACGATCGCCCCGCCGAGGAACATCACCATCATCGTCGCGTAGATCGCATAGCCCTGCCGACGATTGCCGGCCATCCGGCCGTACATGAACACGAGCGCCGCCGGGATGACGAGGACGGACAGCATCTCGACGAAGTTGGTGAACCCCGTCGGGTTCTCGAACGGATGGGCCGAGTTCGTGTTGAAGAACCCGCCGCCGTTGGTACCGATCAGCTTGATTGCCTCCTGCGAGGCGACCGGTCCCATGGCGATCGTGTTGGCAAGGCCGGTGGGGCCGTTGAAGTTCAGATAGTGGGAGAAATTCTGGATCGAGCCCTGGAACACGAGGATCAGGGCGAAGACGAACGAGATCGGGGTCAGCACCCACAGGACGGTGCGGATCAGGTCCTGCCAGAAGTTGCCGAGGCTCTTGCCGCTGCGCCCGATGAT
>JAFAYP010000516.1 GCA_019240305.1 Solirubrobacterales bacterium | reverse complement strand
GCGCCAGAGCAGGCCGACGTTCTGCAAGATGAACGAGAACCCGACCGCGGTGATAAGCGGCGCTAACTTCGGCGCCCGGCGCAGCGGGCGGTAGGCCACACGCTCGATCAGCGTGTTGAGCGTGCCGCACACGATCATCGTGATCAGCAGCGTCGCCAGCAGCCCGAGCACGATCCCCACCGCGCCGGTGCTCGTGGTCAGCCCGAACACGCTGTACAGCCCGACGGCGGTGAACGACCCGATCATGAACACGTCGCCGTGGGCGAAGTTGATCAGCTCGATGATCCCGTAGACGAGCGTGTAGCCGATTGCGATCAGCGCCCAGATCGCCCCGTTGGACAGCCCCTCGACGACGTTGACCCCGAGCCGGCTGAGGTCGTGGTGGATGAGCGCGTGGCCGTGGATGGCCCCGGCGGCGTACCCGTGGGTGAGGTCGCGGATCCCGTAGTAGACCGGCAGCGCGGCGAGGGCCACGAGCAGGCCCCAGCGCCCGGTGACGCGGCGGATCGCCGCGAGCGGGCGCACCGCCGGGGCGGGCAGGCGAGGCGTGAACGAGGACGCTTCCACGGCGCCAAGAATAAGCGGGGAGGGCGCGGATCGCGCCCTCCCCGCCGCGTCACCGACCGACTAGCTGACCGTCTTGGTGGGCGTGATCGTCTTGAAGAAGACGGGCTCGCCCGCCGCGTTGACCTTGTACAGGCCGTAAGACTTCAGCGTCGTGTCGCCGTTCTTGTCAAAGCCGTAGGTGCCGAGCACCGAGTGGCGGGCCGTGGTGGCGAACAGGGCGCTGAGCACGGCGGACTTGCTCGGACCGGCCTTGGCGATCGTGTCGAGCCCGAGCTTCATCGCCTCGTAGCCGTAGATCGCGTACGGATCCGGTTGTCCGGCGCCGTACTTGGCCTTGTAGGCCTTCAGGAAGGCCTTGCCACCGGGGTAGGCGGCCAGGTCCTGGGTGGCCACGGTGCACTCCATCAGCGGGTCGATCGCCGCCGGCACGCCGCCCTTTTTCTGGGCGGTGTAGGAGTCGGTGCAGACGCCGTCGGGGCCGAAGATCTTGGCCTTGGGCAGCGCGGTGTGGACGTCCTTGGTGATCTGGACCGCGCCGTTGGACACGATGCCCGAGAAGAAGAAGCAGTCCGCTCCCTGTCCCTGGATCGTGCTCGCGTAGGAGCGGAAGTTCGGCGCGGTCGGATCGATGCCGGTGTTCGACACGACGTCGACGCCGTAGAGCTTCTTCTCGAGCTCGAGCAGGTCGGCCAGGCCGGCGCCGTAGGCCTCCTTGTCGTTGGCCACCGCGACCTTCGTGCAGCCCGCCTGCTTCATGGCGATCAGGTCGGTGGCCGCCTGGATCGAGTCGATCGGGACGATCCGCAGGTAGTTGCGCTTCCCGGTCGGGTAGTACTTCTGCGGCTCACCGGGCGCCGACCCCGGCAGGTTCGTGGTCAACCCGACATAGGTGTTGGCGGGGCTGACCATGGGGACGCCGGCCTGGTTGAGGATCGGGATCGAGATCTCCGAGGCGCCGGAGTTGAACTCTCCCATGTAGTAGGCGGCCTTCGGATCGGCGGCGACCTTGCGCGCGTTGGCCGCCGTCTGACCGGGGTCCCACTTCCCGGCCGCCGCGGTCGAGTCGTCGAGCGACGTGTACTTCACGGTGTACTTGCCGGCCTTGCCGCCGGCCTGCGAGAGCGCGAGCTTGATCCCGTTGACCATCGGGTCGGTCTGGGCCGTCGACGCGCCCTGCAGCGGCAGGCTCGAATAGATGTCGACGGTCGAGCCGCCGCTCCCGCTCCCGCCGCTCGAGCTCGACGAGCTCTTGGATGAGCTCGAGCCGCACGCGGTCACAGCCGCCAAGGCCCCCATCACGAGGCACGCCCTGAAAGCTCTCCCCAACGTCATAGTCGTCCTCCTCTGAACAGAACCGCCGGTCTGCTGGTCACCCGGATGGCGGCACCTTAGTGCCGAGGCGGGACTGTGGGAAGACGCGGGGGCGGCGTGCCTAACACAACCCAAACCTCGCCGCTCAGCCGATCGCGCCGGCGAACACGAGCCGCCCATCGCGCACGTGGTAGACGCCGTAGGCGTGCAGCGTGGTGTCGCCGTCGGAATCGATCGAGTAGGTCCCCAGCACGCTGCGCCGGTCGCGGGTGGCGAAGATCCGGTGGATGACCCGCGAGCGCCGCGCGGCGCCGCGGCCGTCGCGGGTGGCGCGCGAGATCGCGTCG